>JABDPL010000075.1 GCA_013042825.1 Flavobacteriaceae bacterium
ATCCCACCCTGGCTAAACCTGGCAGTAGGTTATGGCGCTGAGGGGATGCTAACAGGCGTTGCAAATGATCCTGATGGTATTTTTACCGATCAGGACCGATATTCACAATGGTATTTAAGCCTGGATATCGATTTGAGTAAAATCCGTACGGAATCGCATGTTTTACGGACTGTTTTTTCACTCCTGAATGTGGTAAAAATACCTTTGCCAACAGTAGAATTTTCGAGTAGGAAAAAACGCATATTTTACCTGTTCCACTGAGAAAAAAATCAGATTACCGAGAATATTTGAAAAAATTCTAATAATTCGTACCTTTGCAGACTGAAAATGAGGGTGTTTTTGACCCCGAAATTTTTACATATGAAAAAGGGAATAACAGCCTTTGCCGCTTTACCCGTTTTTGTATTTCTGAGCTTTTTCTTTGCTCTGAATACATCGCCTCAGATCAACTATTCTCAATATGCTATTGATGATATGGCTTTGGTGATAACTCAACCAAATTTGTCTGAAATTTCCCAAAATTATAATTATTCTGAATTATCTGACTGTTATTCCTCACCAAAACTCGGTAAGACCTTTGTTGGTTTTAAGGAGGCTCTTGCCTTTAAAGAGTCTCGGGGAAATTACCTAACAGTCAATGAATTCGGCTATCTTGGCAAGTATCAGTTCGGGGCAGAGACCCTGAAATTAGTAGGCATTTACAATACCATAAGATTCCTTGAGAATCCTGAATTACAGGAAAAGGCTTTTATTGCCAATACCATGCGTAACAAATGGATTCTTCGCCGAGATATTAAACGATTCGTTGGAAAGACGATCGATGGGGTACTGATAACTGAATCCGGTATTTTGGCAGCGGCTCACCTGGCTGGTCCGGGAAGTGTCAAGACCTATCTCCGTAGTTATGGAGCCGTAGGTTTTGCCGATGCTTTTGGCACTACTGTTCGAACTTATATGAAGAAATTTTCAGGTTATGATACTTCTTTCATCAAACCTGACAAGAAAGCCAAGGCGGCCCTACTCTAATCCTTATGAATAATAAAGATAGCCGGTCGCTTGTTAAGATCGGGCACTTGTCGATTCCAGTCGCTTAGGGTCCTGGTTTTTATAAATTCTGTAGGTAAGCTAATGTCACAGGCAATGCAGAGTCTTGTTCCGGGCTGTAAGACCTGAAAAACATCATTCAATATTTGATTATTCCTGTATGGCGTTTCTATAAAGATCTGGGTTTGACCCGTCTCGGATGATAACCGTTCCAGGCGTTTCAAGGTCTTACGCCGCTCTTTTTTGTCAATAGGTAGGTACCCATTAAAGGCAAAATTCTGGCCGTTCATTCCAGAACTCATCATAGCTAATAGGATAGAGGAGGGGCCAACCAGAGGTACGACCCGTATATCCATGTCGTGTGCCAGTTGCACAACCAGCGATCCAGGATCTGCAATTGCAGGACAACCGGCCTCAGACAGCAGTCCGACAGCCTGGCCGTTTAAGCAAGGATCAAGGAAGCCCGGGAGCTCGGATGGATCGGTAAACTTGTTTAAGCTGAAAATAACAAGTGATTCCTGGGATTTTTTCGGACTGATACGCTTGATGAACCTGCGAGCCGATTTTTCATTTTCAACGATATAATGGTTTGTGTCCTCAACTATTTTTTTGATCGATAATGGCAATACCTCCAGGGGAGGGTTATCTCCCAGGCGCGTTGGAATGAGATAAAGATAGCCTGGCTGGGTTTTCATGTTTATCGAATAACGAGTTTTTTTCGGGTTATATTACCCCTGGAATCCTTAAGCTGTGCAATATATAAACCATTTGATAAATGCCTGGTCGAAATATTTACGGAGGTATTTGAAACATCCTTCAAATCCAATGTCAATCGCCCGGTGATGTCATAGAGTTCGATCGTATAGGTATCAATATTTCCGAAAGTGATTGTAAATTCATCGTCCGCAGGATTCGGAAAAATCTTAAGCGCTGTCATACTGAAATCCTCTGTGCTCAGGGGTGATTCGACAATCCGGTAAACATTACCCGATACAATACCAACTACATAGAGTTCCTTATTTATGTCTTCTCCAAAACCCGTAAAACCCTGATTACCAAATGGTGAGGAAAAATACATTTGCCAGGAAAAACCATCAAATTCAAGCATGCCGATCTCATTACTGCAATAATCTGCAAAGACGTATATACCATTTAGTCCGGGTTCAGCCGTTCCCCGATAGCGATAGCCACCGGTAATTGAACAGCGAAAAAAAGCACCTCCCGTATGGGTGTATTCATTCACTGGAAAGGTGTAATCACCTATCGGTCCACAGCCTGAACTATTAAAAGAATTGGATCCCTCATAGCAGCGCCATCCATAATTCTGGCCACCTATGCCATCCGGGGCCAGGTTTATTTC
The DNA here is from genome assembly GCA_013042825.1 of Flavobacteriaceae bacterium. Taxonomy (GTDB): domain Bacteria; phylum Bacteroidota; class Bacteroidia; order Flavobacteriales; family Flavobacteriaceae; genus SHLJ01. The sequence goes on from JABDPL010000075.1 coordinate 2,405, forward strand.
TTCTATATTACCCTGTCCGACATCACCTATCCAGAGTTCGCCGGTAAGCGAATCGAAAGACATACGCCAGGGATTTCTCAGGCCATACGACCATATTTCAGCCAAGGTATTGGCATCGCCATCATTTTTGAACGGATTTCCATCGGGAACAGCATAGGGGCTGCCCGAATCGACATCTATTCGTAAAATTTTTCCCAGCAAGCTGTTCAATTGTTGCCCATTATTCGAAGGATCTCCATTGCCGCCGCCATCACCCATGGCAATGTAGAGATAGCCATCAGATCCAAAAACCAGATCGCCGCCATTATGATTATCTTCCGGTTGAGGTATGGTCAGAAGAATGGTTTCCGAAGATATATCGGCCAGATCGGGATCTGTGGAATTCACCTCAAATCGCGAGATCACCGAGTTCCAGCTATTGTCGACATAGTGAACGAAAAAATAGCCGTTGGTGCTATAATCAGGATGGAATGCAAGGCCTAATAGTCCGCCTTCATTACCCGGTCCACCGGGTTCGACGGTCTGACTGTCGATATCAAGGAAAGGAACAGGATTGACAATACCATTACTATTGAGTATCTGAATTCTTCCATCAAGTTCTACGATAAATAATCTTGAATCACCGGCATTTCTTATGCTTACGGGCGCATTAAAACCTGATGAAACCAGGTCTAAATCGATATTCGGTTGAGCAGTTCCGCAGTATCCAAATAGTACTGCCAGAAGAATTGGAAGTACGTTCTTCATAAGGATTAAGTTTTGGGATTTGCCTGAAATTAGAAAAAAAATGCCACTATTCAGCCAAAAAGACAGAAAAAAGTTTTAGGTCAGCTCCCTGATTATCAAGTCGCAAGCCTCATTTAAAAGCTGAAAAACGTGTTCAAATCCGTGGTCGCCCCCATAGTATGGATCGGGTACTTCTGTTATATCGTCTGTATTCAAAAAGTCGAGTATGGGCCTTACTTTCCGGGCATCTTCGTCGGAACGCGCCAGCTTAACAACATTGCTGTAATTCGACCGGTCCATGACCAAAATATGATCGAATTCGTCAAAATCGGAAATTTTGAATTGCCTCGCGCGCTGTGAACGGATATCAATGTGGTAT
>JABDPL010000080.1 GCA_013042825.1 Flavobacteriaceae bacterium
CGTCAATAAACTCCCGGGCTGATTGGGATAATATGATAGACAAGGCCCTGCGGGATGCCGACCGGTTTGTAGCTTTGGTTGCTCTTCTGCCGGAAGAAAAATTATGGAGCGATATGGCCGATCCTAAGTATGGGAGTTACTACAATAATATTCAGGGCATAATTGAGCATACCCATTATCACCTGGGTCAGATAGCCCTGATAAAAAAAATAATACGAAGCCCTTAATTATGAAAGCCATCGATGGTATAATAATATCTTGTGTCGTGCTAGCCCTCTTGATAGGGGCCGCCTTTATATATCCAGGCACTGAGCAGGAACTAACACTTATGAAAGAATCCGGATTTTCCGGAATGATCAAACGCGTTCTGGCCTTTGCTCTTCCCGGACTGATAATGTTATTCGGAATACGCTTTTTCATTTATCAACTGCTCGGGGATCCTGATGAACGGCCGTCAACAACAAAACTCTTCACAAGCAGTCTTGTAATTAGTTTTATCAGCGCTTTAGCAGGTACTTTATATTTTTTCTTCAGTTAATCGACTATGCAGCTGTTATTGATTTCCTTTTTGTATCTTTTTCAATGAAAAATAACCATAAAGAATATGAACTTAGGAGCATTCTCTGTTAGTTTAAGCGTAAAGGATCTTCAAAAATCCAGGACTTTTTACGAACATTTGGGATTCACGGTTTTTGCCGGTGATATGGAAAGCAATTACCTGATCATGAAAAATGGAAAGGCTCTGGTCGGGCTTTTTCAGGGTATGTTCGAGAATAACCTTCTTACCTTCAATCCCGGATGGGATGAAAATGCCGTCAAAGTTGATGATTTTGTTGATGTTCGCGATATTCAGAAACAGCTGAAATCGAAAGACATTCCCATAATCAATGCGGCAGATGAACATTCAGAAGGACCGGCAAGTTTTGTCGTGGTTGATCCCGACGGTAATACTATCCTGATTGACCAACACGTATAAATCCTTATGAAACAAGATCCGGTAAATTATTGGGAGCAATTCGAACGTCTGGAGCGTCTTATAAAAGCCTCTGAACTCAAAGCAGGTTTGATCTTTTCATTTCACGGACTCATCCTAGGCTTGTTTTTCGATAGAATAAACAACTTTCAGCCCCTTTTTGAGGAAAGCATAGCTTTTAAGATACTAACGTTTACCTGGCTCATATTTATATTGATATCGATATTTTTTTCAGTCAAATGTTTTATTCCACGGATGGAGCTCAAATATGACAGGAATGTGTTCTTCTTCGGCGATATTGTTCATGAATTTGATGATGTGAAGTCATTTTCAGAAACGTTTATTGATATCTGTGGAGATGAGGACCAACTCTATCACCAATTAGCCGAGCAAATACATGCAGAAAGCAAGATCATAGACTATAAGTTCCGCTGTGTAAAACGTTCTATTAGCTATATGGCGATCAGCCTGATCCTGGCCGTGCCTGTGGTCGCTTTAATCCTTTCATATCTGTTCTGAACGCAGCTTTATTTAATGAAGTACATCTTCATCAGACCGTGATTCTTTACTTTGAATTCACCGCGATATTCGCATCCGAAATCATCTTTTACCTGCTCATAGGTATATTCGGAAATATTGATCTTCCCGGGTTCAGAGCTGGTTTCCATGCGTGAGGCCACGTTTACTGTATCGCCCCAGATGTCATAGGCGAATTTCTTGGTGCCTACTACTCCCGCTACCACCGGACCAGTATTAATACCTATTCTTACATCGAAACGGGTTTCATCATCAGGATCATTCAATTTTGATGCCTTGACGAAATCGATCATGTCTTTGGCTGCGTTGACCATTTTCACGGCATGATCTTCAGAAGGGAATGGGAGTCCTCCGGCACACATATAGGCATCCCCAACGGTTTTGATCTTCTCGAGTCCATGCTTCTCGACGATCTCATCGAATTTTGAAAAATAAAAGTCGATACTTTTTACCAGCTCCTCAGGTGTCAGCTTTTCCGCATATTGGGTAAACCCCTTGAAATCTGTAAACAGCACGGTTACCGCCTCGAATCGCTTGGCCTCTACCCTTCCGTTCTCCTTGAGTTCCTCAGCCGTCTCTTCCGGCAGGATATTGAGCAATAAATTATCCGATCGCGCCTTTTCAGATTCTATAATTGATTTGGTTTTCCTGATAAAGACATTTCGCCTGTACAGGCCGATCAAAAGCACCGAGATGAGTCCCAGAGCAATGATTGTGGACAAGATTATATTTTGTTGCCGTTCGGCTTTCAGATCCAGGATTTCAGCTTCCTTTTCCAACAGATCGACCTCTGCCTGCTTTTGGGAAACTTCGAATCTCGTCGTGAGGTCTGCCATTTCCCGAACAGATTCCAGGTTTGTAACGCTGTCCCTGTATGCAATATGATTTTTATAGTACCTTAAAGCTTCTGTCTTCTTTCCACGAGCATCATAAAGTTCGTATAATTTCAGGCTTGATCCACTGATCTGTTCTTTTAATCCGAGGCGGCTCGCCATATCAAGACTCTGTCTGGCATAATCGAATGCCCTGTTCCAGTCTGAACGATCACGATAAATATCAGACATGACGGTGAGGTATTCGGAAATAGCATAATAATCTTCCAGGGATTCGAGCATTTCAATAGCTTCAGAAATATAACCCTGTGCGATTTGGTCTTTACCCTGTTTGGCATAAACCATGCCCTTGTTTCCTAGATTATAAGCCGTACCAATGAGAAAATTTTCATTGCGGAATATGACCCCGGATTCATCAAAGTATTTAAGTGCCTTTTCATATTTGCCATTCTTCGAGTATTCGTCCCCCGCATTCAATAAGGAGGTGGCCAGCGAAATATTATCTGTTGTCTGACGAAGAATTTCTATGCTCTTATCATAATAAAGCTCCGCATTCCTCGAATCGCCCTGCTCAGAATAGGTATCTGCAATTGATAGGTAAGCTGTACCTTCACCGGCTGGGAAAGTTGCCCTTTTGGCTGCTCCTGCAGCTTTCTGGTAGGCTTCAAGTGCCGGTATAAGGTCTGCCTTCATGCGTAATGCGCTGCCTTTTTGCAGATACCCATGAGACAAGTAGAGATAGTTACTGTTCCTTTTCGCAAGCGCGATCAATTCTTCAGCATAGGATAAGGAGAGATCCAGGTTACTGCTTTCATTAAAGGAAAGCTGCTTTAAGAGCTCCATTTTATCCACTCCGACTAATGTATCGGACGCGTAGATTCGAGCCAGTCTATTGGCCTCCTTTTGATCTTGGCCTCTGGCTTGTATAATTATAAAACATAAGAAGCCTATTAATAAATAATAGGCTCTTAAATTTATTCTCATACTACTGTTTAGGATTTGGCCTGAGTTTCGGATCTATACTTATATCTACTGGGTTCCCAGCCGCCGCTGGAGGTGTTAATTCCATCACCAAAGTATACGACTCAGGCGTTGAACCGTCTATGTCGTTTTTTACTTTTCCAACGATAATCCCATCTTCATTCTCATCTTGTATTGGTAC
>JABDPL010000081.1 GCA_013042825.1 Flavobacteriaceae bacterium
CTTGCTGGGGAAGGATGCTTTCTTTTGTCAGCCCCGGCACCGTGTTAACCTCGAGTAAATGTGGTTTGCCATCCTTAAAAATATATTCACTTCGTGTAAATCCGCTCATTCTCAGGATCTCGTATACCCGCTTCGCTACCATTCTGACCTCATGCGCCATCTTATCATCAATCCTGGCCGGTGTGATCTCCTGTGATTCACCCAAATATTTGGCTTTATAATCAAAGAAGTCATTCTCGCTAACGATCTCAGTAATTGGAAGAACTGTGACTTTTCCTTTATATGAAATAACACCAACAGATACTTCGGTACCATCAAGAAATTCCTCGATCAGGATCTCATCATCCTCGTCGAACGCATATTCTATTGCAGCTCTCAGGTCTGCTTTTTGGTAGACCTTGGATATACCGAAACTACTGCCCGCCTTATTTGCCTTCACAAAGCAGGGGAGGCCAACGGCGTCTGTAATCTCATCTTCATCGATCGGATCACCCTGGTTCAGATAGTAGCTTTTAGCCATATGTATCCCGTAGGGTTTCAGAACGCTCAGGCAATCCCTTTTATTGAATGTCAGGGCCGCCTGATACATGCCACAACTGGTATGCGGTATCCCCAGTAAATGAAAATACGATTGCATATAGCCATCCTCTCCCGGAGACCCATGAATAGCATTGAACACACAATCAAAAGTTATCTTATTTCCACCGGAAGTAAATGAAAAGTCATTTTTGTCGACAGTATATTCCCTCTCGTCAGAATCTACATAAACCCATTTCTCTTTAAAAATGTGGATCTTAAATGGTTCGTATTTCGTTCGGTCCAGACTATCGAATACCACCTGTCCGCTTTTTAGTGATATTTCATACTCGCTTGAGAAACCACCCATGATGACCGCGATCTTTAACTTCATCTGAACCCTGTTTTGATTCATAAATGTATGACATATTTAATCTTTCAAAAAACTTTTACTGAGAATTGGCCGTATATATTCAGAATGAAAACAATGCGTACAACAAAACTAAAATTGTTTAGTTTTGTTACATATTTCCCGGGAGCGATGAGTTTGATCAAGTTCTTCACCAATAAAATGTTCTTTAAGCAATTAGGCTTAGCCCTGGTCGCTGTAGCCGTATTCAGTTTTCTGATGCTGCAATGGCTCAAGATATACACCAATCATGGCCAATTCATAGAGGTTCCTGAACTGAAAGGTAAAACCCTCGAGGTGGTTCAGATGGAACTTGAGGACAAGGACCTTCAAATGGTTGTTCAGGATTCAGCCAATTACAATCCGAATTATCCCAGGTATTCGGTGATCGAGCAGTTACCATCCTCAGGATCCCTGGTTAAAGAGGACAGAAAGATCTATCTCACGCTCAATCCCAGTGGTTACCGGAAGATAGCAGTTCCGCAGATTATAAGGCGTACGATAAGGCAAGCCAGACCGACTCTGGAGGCCCTGGGGTTTGAGATCGGCGATATAACCTATGCGGATGACATAGGGAAGGATGAGGTCCTTGCCATTCGCCATAAGGGGAATCGAATTACTCCGGGAACCATGCTTCCGAAAACTTCAAAAATAGATCTGGTTCTGGGCAACGGAAACCGACCGAGCAACTAAACATGAAATCTGTAAACGACGATCTGAACAGCGACGAAAGTGATCTTTACGAGCATCATCGCTTTGTTGCAGATAAGGGCCAGCAGCCGCTGAGGGTGGATAAGTTTCTGATGAACTTCATAGAAAACGCCAGCAGGAACAAAATCCAGGCAGCGGCGAAAGCCGGGAGCATTTTTGTAAACGGTAAAGCGGTTAAATCGAATTACAAGGTCAAACCGGGCGATGAGATCAGAATCCTTCTGGCCCATCCGCCCTACGAATTCCTCCTGGTCCCGGAAGATATTCCTTTGGATATCGTTTATGAGGATGACGATCTTCTCGTGGTAAATAAACCGGCAGGGATGGTGGTACACCCTGGTCATGGGAATTATTCGGGAACTCTCATCAATGCCCTTACATTCCATTTTGAGAACCTGCCAAAGAATTCGAATGAACGTCCGGGTCTGGTACATCGTATTGATAAGGACACCAGTGGACTGCTAGTCGTGGCCAAAACCGAGCTGGCCATGACCCATTTGGCCAGGCAATTTTTTGAAAAAACAAGTGAACGTGAATACGTTGCCCTGGTGTGGGGAAATGTTGAAGCAGACGAAGGCCGGATCGAAGGTAATATCGGGAGAAACCCAAAAAACAGGCTTCAGAATAAGGTATTCGAAGGGGATGATGCAGAAAAGGGTAAATCGGCAGTCACCTACTACAAAGTAACGGAAAGACTGGGGTATGTAACCCTTGTTAGCTGTTCTCTGGAAACCGGACGCACCCATCAGATACGCGTTCACATGAAGCA
>JABDPL010000092.1 GCA_013042825.1 Flavobacteriaceae bacterium
GCCATGAACGCATGCAAAATGCAATTGACGACCTGTGGGTTTATACCAATGAATTGTTTTTCCGAACCAAGGCAGCGAAAGCCATGATCAATCAACAGATTGGAGTTGATATAAATGGATTGAAGAAAGATTATGACAATAGTATTCGCGAATACCTTCGTGAGGCCAATTTAAAGGTGCCCGATATCAATTTCTTTCAAAAAGGAGGTAAAGAGGGGATCCATTCAGAGCATATGGGATATATCCTTTCAGAATTACAATATATGCAGCGTGCATATCCAAATTTAAGCTGGTAACTATGAACGCACTTACATTAAATATCGACAAACGGCTGATGCCTGCCTTAAACAATGTTTCAGATCCAGAAATACCCGTATTAACCGTGCTCGACATGGGCGTTGTGCGATCTGCGAACTTTGAAGAGGGAATTGCCATAATTAAGATCACCCCCACTTACAGCGGTTGTCCTGCTATGGATGTTATTGCCAGTGACATTAAGAAAGCGCTTGCAGAGGAGGGATACAGAGCTAAAGTTGAATTGGTTTTAAGCCCGGCATGGACAACAGACTGGATTACCGAAAAAGGTCGTCAGGCATTGGCGGAATATGGTATTGCACCACCGCTCAACGCAACAGCCGATAAGGGAGCACTGCTTGGAAATGAGAAATTGGTGAAATGCACCAATTGCGGATCTAAGAACACATCAGTCGTTAGCCAATTTGGCTCGACACCATGCAAAGCGTTGTTTCAATGCAATAATTGCAAAGAACCTTTCGATTATTTTAAATGTCTTAAGTAATCCGAACTATCATGAGTGAACACGCTATCGAACTGGAGCTTAAGGATCAAATCGCCTATATCTATTTAAACCGCCCCCAGGTTTTTAACAGTTTTAACCGGCCCATGGCATTACACCTGCAAAAGGTGCTTGACGGACTGAAAGAGGACGATAGTGTGCGTGCTATAGTGCTTTCAGGGAAAGGCAAGGCATTCTGTGCCGGACAGGATTTACAGGAGATTATCAATCCTGAGTTAAATCCGGGATTGAATAACATTCTGAAGGAGCATTACAACCCGATTATCGATAGGATCAGAAAAATCAATAAACCTGTTATTGCAGCGGTAAATGGTGTGGCAGCAGGCGCAGGTGCAAATATTGCTCTTGCATGTGATATTGTTGTAGCCTCGGAAAACTCCAGCTTTATCCAGGCTTTTAGCAAGATCGGCCTTATTCCCGATAGTGCCGGAACCTTTTTTCTTCCGAGACTCATCGGATTTCAAAAGGCATCAGCGCTCACTATGCTTGGTGATAAGGTCAGTGCTGAGGAAGCCGAACGCATGGGTATGATCTACAAAGTCATTCCGCAAAAGAATTTCGAAACTGAAGTAAATAACCTTGCAAGCAAGGTGGCCCAAATGCCGACAAAAGCCCTGGCGCTAACCAAGTCGTTGCTCAACGAATCACTTACAAATAATTTGGGTTCTCAACTCGAAAGCGAGTTGAATGCCCAAATAGAAGCGAGTGAGACCGATGATTTTAAGGAAGGTGTAGCCGCATTTGTCGAGAAACGAAAACCAAATTTTAAAGGGGAATGAAAACAGTCGGGATAATAGGATCCGGAACAATGGGTAGCGGTATCGCGCAAGTTGCGGCCTCTTCAGGATGTCAGGTCATTGTTTATGATTCCGACCCCGAGGCCCTAACAAGGTCTGAGTCAAATCTGGATAAAATTCTTACACGGTTGATTGAAAAGGGCCGGATTGATTCCGAAGAAAAACAAAAGATAAAAGACAATATTTCCTATGCCGATTCCCTGGATGCAATCCAATCGTCAGCAATAATAATTGAAGCTATAGTTGAAGATCTCGATATCAAGAAGCAGGTATTCCAAAGAATTGAATCGCTTGTTGCTTCCTCAACTATTCTGGCTACAAATACCTCGAGTTTGTCGGTTGCATCCATCGCCTCAGTGCTGAAAGAACCGGAAAGATGTATCGGCATTCATTTTTTTAATCCTGTTCCCCTGATGAAGTTGGTTGAGATCGTGCCTGCCATTCAAACCGATAAGAAAACCACTGACCAGGCAGTTGAGTTGATCAGAAGCTGGAAGAAAGCTGTGGCAATTGCAAAGGATACGCCAGGGTTTATAGTAAACCGCGTTGCGAGGCCTTTTTACAGCGAATCACTTCGTATCTATGAAGAGGGAGTGGCTCATTTTAGTGTGATTGATCATAGCCTTAAATCCAGAGGAGGTTTTCGAATGGGTCCTTTTGAATTGATGGATTTTATAGGCCATGATGTGAACTATGCCGTAACTGAGTCTGTCTTTAAAGCTTTTTATTTCGATCCGCGTTATAAGCCCAGTTTTACCCAAAAACGATTGGTGGAAGCGGGTTATCTCGGGCGCAAATCAGGTAATGGGTTTTATACCTATGATAAGGATGGGAAACCCATATTAGTGGAGAAATCAGGTGAAGTTGATGCTGAATTATCAAAGAGGATATTCGAACGGGTTTTGATCATGTTGATCAATGAGGCGGCAGATGCCGTTTTTTTGAACATAGCCTCCATTAAGGATGTAGATATGGCTATGAAAACCGGAGTGAATTATCCAAAGGGCCTGCTGGCCTGGGCCGATGAGCTCGGAATTGACTGGTGCGTGCACGAAATGGATAAGCTTTATGATGAATATCACGAAGACCGCTACAGATGTTCGCCCTTGTTAAGGCACATGCTGAGAGAAAATAAAAAATTCTATAACTGATGGAGCCAGGCGCAATCGTTAAGAAGATGTATGATAACGATGCCTTCAGCCAGTGGCTGGGTATTGAGGTCCTTGATGTTCAGGCCGGCTATTGTAAGCTTAGAATGGTTGTAAAGAAACAAATGTTAAACGGATTTAGCCTGGCTCATGGCGGTATAACATACAGTCTCGCAGACAGTGCCCTGGCATTTGCCTCGAATTCAAGAGGCAGGCAGGCAGTTTCGGTGGAAACATCGATAAATCACCTCGAAAAATTAAAGGCAGGTGACGAATTACTGGCTGAGACCATTGAGCTATCCGTGAAGAATAATATCGGTTTTTACAGAACCGAGATCAAAAGTGATGATAAGTTGGTCGCCATATTTAATGGAACCGTATTTCGGACAAATAAAACCTGGTAATGAGTGAAGCCTATATAATAGACGGGATCAGAACACCGATCGGGAAATTCAAAGGAACCTTATCGTCTGTGAGAACAGACGACCTTGCAGCTCATGTGATTCGCGAATTGATATACAGGAATCCCGGAATTCCAAAAGAAGCCTATGATGATGTAATACTGGGCTGTGCCAATCAGGCTGGAGAAGACAATCGCAACGTCGCCCGTATGGCGCTGTTGCTTGCAGGCCTGCCTTTTTCAGTGCCGGGTGAAACGGTTAATCGACTTTGCAGTTCCGGACTCTCTGCAATTATACATGCCTCACGGGCTATAAAATCAGGTGATGGAGATGTGTTTATCGCCGGAGGTGTTGAACATATGACGCGCGGACCTTATGCCATCTCAAAATCGTCAACGGCCTATGGTACGGATTCCAGGATGTATGATACAAGCTTTGGCTGGCGATTTATTAACCCGAAAATGAAGAAGCTATATGGAACTGAGGCGATGGGTGAAACAGCAGAGAATCTCGTTGAAAAATATAATATCTCAAGAGAGGATCAGGATGCTTTTGCGTATTGGAGCCAGATGAAAGCGGCTCAGGCGCAGCGTAATGGCAGGCTTTCCCGTGAGATCGTAAGAGTGGAAATTCCGCAGCGTAAAAAAGATCCGATCATTTTTAGCCATGATGAGTTTGTTAAGCCCAACACCACAATCGAGGTTCTGGGAAACCTGAGGGCGGCATTTAAATCTGAGGGCGGCAGTGTTACTGCCGGCAACTCTTCCGGTCTGAATGATGGCGCCGTTGCAACCCTGGTAGCTTCTCAAAAGGCTTTAGATCGGTATGATCTCAAACCCATGGTACGCATAGTCAGTTCAGCGGTGGTAGGGGTTGAGCCCAGGATTATGGGTATCGGTCCGGTGAAGGCTACAAAAAAGGCCCTTGAAAAGGCTAAACTCTCCCTTGAGGATATGGATATTATAGAACTCAATGAAGCCTTTGCAGCTCAGGCCCTCGCGTGCACAAGGGAGCTCGGATTGAAAGACGATGATCCGCGCTTAAATCCGAATGGCGGTGCTATCGCCTTAGGCCATCCACTGGGAGTAACCGGTGCTCGAATTTGTTATTCCGCAGCGCTCGAATTGAGAGAACAACGCAAGCACTATGCCCTTGTCACTATGTGTATTGGCGTAGGACAGGGCTATGCAGCCATACTTGAAAATGTAAACCTTTAAAAATGAAAATTCTCATCATCGGTGGTCAGGGAACAATAGGAAGTAAGGTTAAAGCCCGGTTAGCGCTTACTCATGATGTGATCAGTGCGGGCCGGTCCAGTGGTGACATTACCGTCGATTTTTCCAATTCACAATCCATCAGCCAAATGTTCGACTCTATGGGAAAGGTCGATGCCATAGTGGCCATTGCCGGAGAGGCCAAGTGGGATAAATTTGACAACCTTACTGAGGAGGATTTTTATATCGGTATACGGAGCAAATTAATGGGCCAGGTTAATGTGGTCAGGATCGGAAAGAACTTTTTGAGTGACGGTGGTTCGATCACCCTGTCCACAGGAATTCTTGCCGATGATCCTGTTGATATGACCTCTAGTGCAGCTATGGTAAATGGTGCGATCCATAGTTTTGTAAAGGCAGTTGCATTGGAGCTTCCAAGAAATATCAGGATCAATGCGGTTTGTTCAGATCTGGTTGAGGACTCCTATGAAAAATATAAGGTGTTCTTCCCGGGAAATACACCGGTACCCATGCATAAGATCGTTGATGGCTATGTAAAATCGATCGAAGGAAAGATCACAGGCAGAATTATAAGGATAACAGCATAAAGATGAGTAAAATTCAACATTATATCGGTGGAAAATGGACTGAAGGCGCAGATCAGGGAACGCCTGTTCTCGATGCCATAACCGGGGAGTTGATCGGCTATTCAGCCGTTGAAGGCCTTGATATAGCTGCAACTTTGCAATACGGCCGGACGAAAGGTGGTGAAAGGTTAAGGCGAATGACATTCCAGGAACGTGGCAACATGTTAAAAAAACTGGCGCTTCATCTGGTTAATAAGAAAGATGCATTTTATGATCTAAGTTACAGGACCGGTGCTACAAGGGTTGATAGTTGGATCGATATCGAAGGTGGATTTGGAAATCTTTTTGCGAATGCCTCTTTACGGAAGCAATTTCCGAATCAATGGTATCATGTAGAGGGTGATCCAATCGATCTCTCCAGAGGCGGCCGTTTTATGGCTCATCATATTATGGTTCCCAAACTCGGCGTAGCGGTTCATATAAATGCATTTAATTTCCCCGTCTGGGGAATGCTTGAAAAATGTGCGGTGAACTGGATGGCAGGTGTGCCGGCAGTTGTTCTCCCGGCACCATCATCCTCTTATCTGGCTGAAGCTGTAGCCCGCGAGATCATCGACTCAAAGATACTTCCGGAAGGAGCACTTCAGATTATAAATGGAACAGTAAAAACCATTCTTGACCATGTTGAGAGCCAGGATGTGGTAACCTTTACCGGCTCGGCTGAGACCGGAAGGCTACTGAAAGCACATCCCAGGATAATTAACGAGGCTGTGCCATTCAATATGGAGGCCGATTCATTAAATGCTGCTATTCTTGGCGAAGATGCCGTTCCGGGAACACCGGAATTCGACATTTTCATCAAGGAGGTACGCAAGGAAATGACCGTTAAATGCGGACAAAAATGTACAGCCATAAGGCGTATTATGGTACCTGAGAAGCTATTGGAAGATGTTCAGATAGCATTGGGTAAAGCACTTGACCGGGTAACAGTAGGAGATCCTAGACTCCAGGAAGTGAGAATGGGAGCCCTGATAAGCAAGGAACAAGTCCGGGAAGTAAAAAATAGCGTTCAGGATATCGCCCGTAAGGCTAAGATCGTTTATGGAGATCTGGATAAACTTGAAGTTCATGGCGCCGATTTCAAGCAAGGCGCCTTTATCAGTCCGATTCTCCTCAGGGAGGATAATCCTTTTGATAACCTGGCTGTTCATGAGCGGGAAGCTTTTGGCCCGGTGAGTACGTTAATGCCCTATTCCAATCTGGAAGAAGCGGTTGAGCTATCGCGCATGGGTAGAGGATCATTGGTTTCGTCAATCGTTACTTATGATGATGCCCTGGCTAAGGCCTATGTGCTGGAAGCTGCCAGCCATCACGGACGTATTCTCGTTCTGAATCGCGAAAATGCCAAGGAAAGTACAGGCCATGGTTCACCGCTGCCAACACTTGTTCACGGCGGACCCGGACGAGCCGGTGGTGGAGAAGAAATGGGTGGTATGCGGGGAATCAAGCATTATATGCAACGCACAGCTATTCAGGGTACTCCAACAACTCTGACCCATCTCACGGGAATTTATCAGGCGGGAGGTGCCTATACCGAAGCTGAACAGCACCCCTTTAAATATTATTGGGAAGACATAGAAGCCGGGATGTCATTGAAAACACATAAGCGTACAATAACCGATACCGATATTATCAATTTCTCGAATCTGACCTGGGATCATTTCTATGCCCACACCGATATAACTGCCCTTGATGGGAGTATTTTCGAGAAGCGCACGGCACATGGGTATTTCATTCTGGCAGCGGCAGCAGGTTTGTTCGTTCATCCAAATAAGGGGCCGGTTGCGGCGAATTACGGACTGGAAGATTGCAGGTTCCTCAGGCCAATTTATCACAATGACACCATCTGTGTCAGGCTAACATGCAAACAGAAGATCGACCGGGATAGCCGTGCAGCAGAATTACCGGCGGGAATAGTTAAGTGGTATGCTGAAGTTTTTGATTCTGAAGATGAATTGGTGGCTATAGCCACGGTTTTGACCCTGGTTCAGAAAAAACAATCCACATTTGTTGAGCTTGACACTGAAAAAATATGGGGTTGCCTGCGCCGGTTGAATAAAGATGCCAAACCCGAGTGGGGGAAAATGTCAGCACAGGAAATGATCGAGCATCTGGAATATACGTATTTGATCGCCTCTGGTAAAATTCAGGATTTCGATATTAAAACACCTGAAAGGGTGCTCGAAAGAGTACATGCAACTCTTTATAATTATGAGAAGATGCCAAGGAATTATGATTTTCCTTTGGAAGAAAAAACTGAGCGCAATACCCTTAAACATGAGGATCTTGAGACTGCCAAAACCAAAATGATGGAAGCCAGGGAACAGTACCTTGAATTTTTCGAATTTAATCCTGACTCCAGTACCAAGCATGTGGTTTTCGGTGAATTGAATGGTTTTGAATGGTACCTGCTCGAGCGAAAGCATTTAAATCATCATTTTGAACAATTCGGAATATTAAAGCATGGATAAAGCATATGTAAAACATCATATCGAAGATGGCGTTGGTTGGATAGAATTTTTTCACCCGGCTCATAACTCATTGCCTGCTGATATTCTGGCAGAACTAGCCACGACCATAACCCACTTCGGAAAGAAGAAGGATGTAAAGGTGATTGTTCTTAAAAGTGGCGGTGATCGGACATTCTGTGCCGGGGCGAGTTTCAATGAACTTGTCGCCATCGAGAACGAAGAGATGGGAAAAGCCTTCTTCTTGGGATTTGCCAATGTAATCAATGCTATGCGCAAGTGTCCCAAACTTATAATCGGCCGTTTACAGGGAAAAGCCGTTGGTGGCGGTGTTGGCCTGGCGGCCGCAACCGATTATTGCATGGCGACCCGGTTCGCGCAGATCAAGTTGAGTGAACTGCATGTGGGTATTGGTCCATTTGTTGTCGGACCTGCCGTTGAAAGAAAGTTAGGAATTAGTGGCATGTCGCAAATAGCCATCGATGCCAACGCTTTTTATACAGCCGAATGGGCTCAGCAAAAGGGACTTTACGCCAAAATATTCGATTCAACCGAAGAGCTGGACGAGGCGGTCAAGACGTTTGTAAAGCAACTATGTCATTACAATGTGGAGGCCATGAAAGAACTGAAAGCCATGTTCTGGTCCGGTACAGAGCATTGGGATGAGTTACTATCTGAACGCGCTGCGATAAGCGGTCGTTTAGTACTAAGTGAATTTACGAAACAAACCCTTAAACGATTTAAGACATGATCTATTCATTTAAAGGCTTTATTCCTGTGGTGCATGAAAGCAGTTTCGTTCACCCTTTGGCAGCAGTTACAGGTAATGTGATTATCGGTAAGGACTGTTATATCGGACCGGGTGCAGCGATCAGAGGTGATTGGGGGCAGATCATCCTTAAGGATGGTGTTAATGTACAGGAGAACTGTAC
>JABDPL010000096.1 GCA_013042825.1 Flavobacteriaceae bacterium
ATGAAATCGATAACGGTAAATGCGGACTTTCCGGACCTGAATGAGATCGATAATTATTATCCACCCTTGTCGGAGCGATATAAGGCTTATGATCTCAATCCGGATATACTCGGAACTTACCAGATCAGGGAATTCCCGGTTGAGGTTGTGGTTTATGAACAGGATGGGATCTATCAAATGACGGTTCCTGGCCAAGGCCTTAGCGCATATTTGCTACCTGACGATATGATGAATTTCAAGTCGACCGATGGGAACATCACCATGAACTTCAAACAAAATGAGGGCAAGGTCATCGAATTGAGCATGAGCCTTGCGAATTTTGGTATTTCGGTAACCGGATCTAAAAACTAATCTTTACTATTTAGATCAATATGAGATTAATATCCGTAATGATCATTGCGTTATTATTCTACTCTTGTCAGAATAAAAGCAAGGGTTTAGATCAACCCGGTCTTGTGGATAAAGTGAAGGACGAGGAGATCCTGCGTTATCTGAAGGAGGTGGAATGGCCCCGGGCTTATCGCGAGCAGGATACCGTGTTGCTTGACCGCATTCTAGGCGATGATTTTCAGATGGTGACCAACGATGGCGAATGGTCGAATAAGCGACTACAGATGGAGCGCATCAAGTCTGGCCCCACAGATAACGATTCCTTCAAATTCGAGATCAAGCGCCTGGAGGTCTTTGATAATGGCACAGCAATAGTCGGGGGCACCGGGCATATCTGGACGGATAGTTTATACCACATCTACCAATCCAGCAATATCCTGATCAAGCGCGATAGCCTATGGAAGGCGGTATTGTCGCATGTCTCGGGTTATAAGAAGGTAACAGTTAGCAGGTAAGAGGTTACTGATACCTCGGTCCAGATGCCATATAACTGGCACTTGTCCTATTTTTTTCGATCTTTGTTAATATATGAATACAGCCAAGGTCATTAAACTTATCATATCCTGCATCATTTGCATCGGTATAATCTATGCGGCCGTTGTGGTTGTTCAAAACCTAATAAACTAACTAAATTTTCAGATCATGAAAAAGAATATGGGCGGTGCAGACCGCATAATCAGAATCATTATCGCAGTTGTTCTCGGATATCTTTATTTCTCCGGAACCCTTAGCGGAACTTTAGGGATCGTAGCGCTGGTAGTTGGTATTGTTTTCTTGCTCACAAGCCTTGTTGGCTACTGCGGACTTTACAGCATTTTTGGTATTCGTACCTGTCCGGCACCTAAGGCTGAAAATTAAAAGCAGTAACTTATTTTTCTGATCTCAATCAATAAAATTGAATGGGATTTCCCTTTCTATCTAAGATGACTTCAGCTACCTGACTAGATTTGTTAGCGTGAGCTTTATCAAATTCTCCTCAAGGCACGAGCGAAAACTCTGGCTATTAGCATCCTTAGTGGTGCTGGCCATTGTAGTATCCCTGTTTATAAACAGGGAATTGATCAGCTTCTTCGAAGACCAGAATATCCAGGCGATTATCTTCGTGTTGGTGATGGTTCTTATTGGAATCGCCCTGATGATCAACGCCATCAGAACGAAACCAACTATCCCTGAAATCGCCCTTTGGCTGGGAATTGCGGCAGTATATATCATGCTTTTTTTGCGTCTCGGACTAGCAGAACGCTCCCACCTCATGGAATATAGTATACTGGCCATGCTGGTTCATCGTGCCCTGATCGAAAGGCGCAATAACGGGCGTAGAATTACCAATCCTGCTTTTGTTGCCTTCGGAATATCCTTCGGAATTGGATTACTGGACGAATGTATTCAGCTATTCCTTCCCCATCGTGTTTTCGATTGGTATGACATTGTTTTTAATGGAATAGTTGTAGCCGGAGCTCTACTATTGTTGGTTGTATTTCAATGGATTCGAAAACGAAAAACTTCGGGCAATTAACCTTTCCCTGGCAAATCATTAATTATGATTTCGCCAGCGGACTAATCTATGCGAAAATGGATTTTCGTGATCCACTGCCTCTAAAGGGAATGTTCAGACATCATTGATATCTTGTTAAAATTATGTAACAACACCACCCCTTTTAAGTCAAACATACATACGGTCTTAGCAAACAAAATCAATTTAGGTTATGAAGCCAACATTCTTGTTCCTTTTTATCTCGATCGCCCTTTCAAAACCCTCCCCGGCACAAACATCTCAGGATACAATAACAACTTACCTGGAAAATGCAGTTTCCGAATATAATATTCCATCAATATCGGCAGGTATTTTAGTTGATGGAGAAATTATCTGGTCCGGTGCTGCCGGATTTTCAGATAGGGAAGAGCAGGTTGAAACTACCGGTGAAACCCTTTACCGCATAGGCTCAATAAGCAAGGTTCTAACAACAGCGCTCGTTCTTCGGCTGGCAGAAACAGGTCAAATCGATTTACAGGATTTCGTTCAGAAGTATATACCGGATTATCCTGTTGATAAGAAAGGACCTATTAAGGTGATTCATTTATTAAGCCACACATCGGGAATCGATCATTACAGAGGGAAAGAAACACGCTCATTCATACATTATGATAATCTTCGTGACGCCTCTAGAATATTTGAAAACAGAAAATTGACATTTGTCCCGGGAACGAAATATAGATATACCTCTTACGGTTTTACTCTTCTTGGGGCAGTTATTGAAGCAGCAACGGGCAAATCATACGAAAGCAATCTGAAGGCTTTGGTCTTAGACCCGGCAGGAATGAGAAACACCTTTATTGAGGACCGTACTGACCCAAAGTCAGGCCAGGCTGCACTCTATAAGAAGAAAGGCAATGAAATCATACGGGATGTTGACAATGATCTGAGTAACATCTATCCTGCAGGAGGGTTGCTATCAACTGCCTCAGACCTTTTGCTGTTTTATGAAGCCTGGAGAAACGGAAAATTGATCTCCAAAGAAAATGTACAGAAAATGCTCGATGCCGTTGAGAACAACGGACAGGTCCTTGATGAAAATGCGGGGCTGGGATGGAACATATGGAAACACAATAAACACGGATGGGTTTGCCATCGCATTGGCGGACAATCGGGTACAAGCGCTCTTCTTATCTCCTACCGCGAACAGGGTGTGACGGTCGCCTTATTAAGCAATCAGGCGGTCCTGGACCCAATCTGGGAAATTACGAATACTTTGATTGGATTTGGTTTAGATCATAAAGAATGAGTATCCCGATGCTTTGAAATCTGTCCTATTGCATTTCTTGAAATCTGTCCTATTGCATTTTTTTAAACGGCTGCCTCTTCATATAGGTCAGGCTGCGCCATAACCATTCAAAAGGCCCGAATTGAAACTTGTTCAACCATGGACGCGACCAAAGTATTTGAAGAATCCAGATTCCTAATACGACCAGGATTTGCTGCCAGCGTTCAAATTGTCCGAATAAACCTAATCCGATACCCCAGAAGATTAGCACACAGATAATCGACTGGGTAAGATAGTTGGTCAGCGCCATACGGCCCGCAGCAGCTAATCTGCTCCTGCACCATGGGAAGAGTTCCGATTTGGCTATAAGCATGACCAGGCAGATATAACCAAATGCCATAAACAGGCTTCCATAGTAATTCCATTGAGAACCCAGGTACATGGAATATTCAAAGGAGAAGCCTGCCTTGAAATTGGTATACAACCCAAATCCGGAAATAAGCAATCCGAACAGACAACCGATGACCAGGCCTTTGGTGTAGAAGGCTTGTGATCGCTTTGCCGTAAGAACGCCCCACTTATAAAGTGCCATCCCCACAAGCATAAGTCCGCCGGCCCGCCATAGAAAGATCATAAAAAATACCATGGTCTCCAGCATCAGGGCCCCAGCCGAATTATGGGCGATCTGCTGAGACAGGCTGCCTGTTACCTCCGCGATTTCCTGCTGCATGTACTCCTCACTGGGTATCCAGCTTAATTTTGCCATCTCCAGGCTTTCCTCTGGCCAGAATTGCATGGTACTTCCGAAGAAACCGTAGATCAGCGTATGCATGGCTATGATAAGGATGCCTATAATTAATAGGGTTTTGGGCTTCCATTTCCGCATCATATAAACGATAAAGCCACAGATGGCATAAGGCACAAGGATATCACCATACCAGATGATGTGTGCATGAATCAGGCCGATGATCAGCAGCCAGAATGTACGTCGGTAATGCAGGCCTGAAGATTTGCCTGTACGCTGCATGGCCCGTTCAGTCATCAGGATGATCCCGGCCCCGAAAAGTATCGAAAATATGGTCATGAACTTCTGATCAGCAAACAGGTGTGAAAGCATCCATACCCACTTGTTTATTCCGGTCATGTCACCATACGCCATGGGATTGAGGTAGGCAGCCCCTGGCATGGAAAAACTTTGAATATTCATGATAAGAATTCCCAGTATGGCAAATCCACGCAAGAAATCAAGTGCCTGGATGCGTTCTTTTGACTGAACAGGTTGGTTCGTGATCATAATTAAATTTATTGGTTAATTAACAGGATATCATGAATTCAACTTACAATTTACTTTACCTATGTGGGTAATTCTAATTTCTGAAACCGAATTGTTGAATGCTTTCCCCGAAATGTCAATTTTGATTTTTAACTTGAATTCCTTTAAAAGAATTAAGAGTTAAATCGACAAATAAGCATACCAGTGCTATCTAAATGGAAAGTGATGCTTAATTTTGTTATTGGAAAACCACAGCGATGAACATCTCTAACAATCCCGTTATCGAAAAGCTCAGGGAACATAAGAAGAATCCGAACCTGAGGCTGAAGCTCAAAGAACGCACAGAGTATTTTACCAACCTCCTCTTCCATACGCTGTTTGATAGCGATACCGAACTGGGTTGCAACCTGCAGGAACTGGAACAGGTCTTCGAGGAGATTACCACCCTTGCCTGCTGGGAGCATGAAACGCCTTGCAAGACCGTCTGGCAAAATTATGTTTCGGGTCTTCCAAACATACTGGAGAAATTGAATAAGGATGCACAGGCCTTCCTGGCCAATGATCCGGCGGCAAATTCTATTGAAGAGATATACCTGGCCTATCCCGGCTTCTATGCCATAGCCATCTATAGGCTGAGTCACGATTTGTTGAAATATAGCATTCCTTTGGTGCCCAGACTTATGACAGAATATGCACACAGGCTTACCGGAACCGATATCAATCCGGGTGCCCAGATCGGGGAGTCCTTCTTTATAGACCATGCCACGGGAATCGTAATAGGCGAAACCGTGATCATAAAAGACAATGTACATATATACCAGGGCGTAACTCTGGGTGGACGCTTTGTAGATCGCAAACTCCGGAATACCAAACGGCATCCAACGGTTGAAGACAATGTGACCATTTATGCAAATGCAACCATTCTTGGAGGTGATACTGTAATCGGGGCTAACACTACCATCGGCGGTAACGCCTGGGTGACGACCTCGGTACCTCCCAATTCCATAGTTTCAGCTGTGACTGAAACCAAGATCAAAACGCTGACCTGAGATGCAAATAGAAAATCTCATCGGGAACACACCTATGGTCCGGGCTACAAACCTGATCAATAAGCCGGATATCGAGCTTTGGCTCAAACTTGAAGGCCATAATCCCGGTGGAAGTGTCAAGGACAGGGCGGCTTATAATATGATTAAAAGCGCCCTGGAAAGAGGTGAGATCACGAAAGAGACCAAACTTATAGAAGCCACCAGCGGAAATACAGGTATTGCCCTGGCGATGATCGCCGGGCGCTATGACCTCGATATCGAGCTGGTCATGCCGGAACATGCTACCCGGGAACGGGTGCAAACCATGAGAGCCTTTGGGGCCAGAGTTACCCTCACACCTACAGATGTGGGTATTGAAGGCTCTCGTGATTACGCCGAGGCCAAGGTTAAGGACCATGGCTATGTCATGCTCAACCAGTTTGCCAACGACGATAACTGGAAAGCCCATTACAAGACTACCGGTCCGGAGATATGGCAGGACACTAATGGCAAGGTTACCCATTTCATTTCGGCCATGGGAACCACTGGAACCATAACAGGAACAAGCAAATATTTGAAGGAACAAAATCCGGAGGTACAGATCATAGGAGCCCAGCCTGAGGACGGCAGCCGCATTCCCGGGATACGGAAATGGCCACCTGAATATGTACCGAAATTCTTTGATCCCTCGCGGGTAGACCAGGTTATAGAAGTCAATCAAACCGAAGCTTCAGTCATGGCGCGCCGTCTGGCAAAAGAAGAGGGGGTGTTTTCAGGGATGAGCAGCGGTGGTTCGGTTTCTGCAGCACTTAAATTGGCCGAAACTCTTGATAAAGGTGTTTTGGTCGCCATCATCTGTGACCGTGGTGACCGATATCTCAGCTCCAAGTTATTTAACTAAGGCTTAATTGAATATTAATCAGGGCTATTGAAAAACAGTAGTAATTGAAACATCTGTGAAAAAGGCATTATCATTAATAGCAACCGGATTGATGCCCCTGGCTGTTGTATTTCTTTTTATGAAATTCATCAGTCTTAATTTAAGCCATGTGCTTATAGTTGGGGTAATTTCGCTGTTGCTAGTTTCAATGTTGAAATACAAACAATTGGCGAACCCCTTGATTTCAGCAATTTTAATCGCCATACCACTGATCCTGGTATTTTACTTTCTTGTGATCATCGAAATCCCGGGCCTATGGCCGGTATTACTCATTTTTCTGCTTACTCCAGCTCTTGTTTTCTATAGCTCGGGTAAAATACTCAGGGGTGTGGTCATATTAGTCTTAATTGGAATTACCGGTTTTACGGCATTAAACCTTGTTCCCAGGGTGGTTGCGGGGGAACTGACAGAACTGACCCAAAAGCCCGCCCCTGAATATCATCTTCAGAATCTTCTGGGCGGAAATGATTTTACAAACATCACTGATAAAGGTTCGGTCATTGTTTTAGATTTCTTCGGAACCTGGTGCGCGCCTTGTATTTCAGAAATGGAAGAGTTAAAACTGATGACTACATCCATCCCCGGATACAATTCCGATTGGAGTATAATTATCGCCTGTACCGACTCCGGCGGAGATACGCCTGAAAAAGCCCTGGATTTTCAGAGTAAACGGGAACTGCCTTTCCAACTGGCTTATGATTCGG
>JABDPL010000102.1 GCA_013042825.1 Flavobacteriaceae bacterium
GATACCACGTGTTCAATATTACACCATGGGTAAGAATATATGGCAGTCGGCTGAAACCTGGCCACCTGAAACTACATCATTAGTAACCTATTACCTCGATTCAGAGAAGGGAGCAAACAGTATTTACGGTGATGGTCGGCTGTCTTTAAATATGTCTAAAGGAGACAACCCTGACACTTTTGTATACAACCCTATGAACCCTGTAAAGTCATACGGAGGTAACGTTTGCTGTACAGGTAATGCGGTTAGAGGGGGAGCTTTTGATCAGCAGCAGATGGAAACACGGCAGGATATTCTTGTATATACTTCCGATATTCTTGAAGAAGGTCATGAAATTTCCGGTTTTATCGAATCAACCCTCTATGTTTCTTCCGATGTAAAGGATACCGATTTCACAATTAAATTGATAGACGTTTATCCCGATGGCCGTGCGTACAATCTCGATGAAACCATTCAACGAGCAAGATACCGGGAAGGTTATGACAAGGAGGTATTTATGAATAAGGGTGAGGTTTATAAAATAGATTTAACACCGATGGCAACCAGTAATTATTTTGCCAAAGGCCACCGGATTAGAATTGAGATTTCGAGCAGCAATTTCCCACGCTTTGCGAGGAATTTAAATACCGGGGGCAATAATTATGATGAAAAGGTAGGCCTGACCGCCACAAATAGTATTCATCATTCCACAGATTTTCCGTCTCAGATCAGACTGCCAATAGCGCGTAAAAATTAGAAGAATCAAGCATTTAGTAATCAATAGAAAATAAATAGACACAATGAGACCTTCATTAAAGATTGTTTTAGTAGTAAGCTGCCTTTTCCTTATGAGCAGTTTCGTTTTTTCACAGAAAATGGATGAGAAAACGTTTAGTGGTTTAACCTTTAGGAACATTGGTCCGGCTATGACCTCCGGACGTATTGCAGATATCGCCGTCCATCCCGAAAACGAGAATGTGTGGTATGTTGCCGTAGGTTCCGGTGGAGTATGGAAGACTACGAATTCCGGAACCACATGGAGACCTATATTCGATAAGGAGTCAACCTATTCAATAGGTTGTATAACCATCGATCCGAATAATCCGCATACCATTTGGGTGGGAACCGGTGAAAACGTCGGCGGACGTCATGTTGCCTTTGGAGATGGCATCTTTGTTAGTCACGACGATGGTAAAACCTGGAAGAATATGGGTTTGAAAAATTCTGAACACCTGTCTAAAATAGTTGTCCATCCCGAGAGCTCAGATGTTATTTGGGTAGCCTCACAGGGTCCACTATGGAGCAAAGGTGGCCAACGTGGCGTTTATAAATCAACCGACGGCGGAAAAACATGGAACCGAACCCTTGGTGATGATGAATGGGTAGGCGCGACAGATATCGTAATTGATCCAAAAAATTCAGAAGTACTCTACGCCGCAACCTGGCAACGCCAAAGAACAGTTGCAGCCTACTTAGGTGGTGGTCCCGGATCGGGCATTCACAAAAGTATGGATGGGGGAGAAACCTGGACCAAATTGAAAAATGGCATCCCAGGTTCAAATCTGGGTAAAATCGGATTGGCGATTTCTCCCTTTAATAATGATATAGTTTATGCAGCTATAGAACTAGACAGAACCAAAGGTGGTCTCTATATGTCAACAAATAGAGGGATGTCATGGACAAAACAATCGGATATGGTTTCCGGTGGAACAGGGCCTCACTATTACCAGGAGTTATATGCATCTCCTCACCAGGAAGGTCGGTTGTATCTCATGAACAATTATGTTTTGATTTCCGATGATCACGGTAAGACTTATCAGAGAATGAATGAACGGAATAAGCACGTCGACAGTCATGCCATGGCCTTTAAGCCTTCAGATCCTAATTATGTGCTGTTTGGGACCGATGGCGGACTTTATGAAAGTTTCGACCTGACAGAAAGTTGGAAGTTCTTTGGTAATCTGCCAATAACGCAATACTACAAGGTAGCCGTTGACGATACAGAACCGTTTTACAATGTTTATGGAGGAACGCAGGATAACGGTTCTCATGGCGGGCCATCGCAAACGATGAGTTCGAGCGGAATACGCAATGATGATTGGTGGAAAACCCTTGGTGCCGATGGTCACCAATCGGCAACCGAGCCAGGAAATCCTGATATTACCTATGGTGAATTTCAACAAGGTGTTTTATGGCGCGTCGATCAAACCACCCGTGAGACGGTTTTTATCCAACCCCAGCCGGGAGAAGGTGATCCGTACGAACGCTTTAACTGGGATGCACCAATATTGGTTAGTCCACATAAAGCCACAAGACTTTATTTTGCATCACAGCGGGTTTGGCGTTCTGAAAATCGTGGTGATGCCTGGACGGTAATTTCGGAAGATCTGACACGAAATCAGGACCGCATTACGTTGCCGATGTACGGTAAACAGCAAAGCTGGGATAATGCATGGGATGTAGGTGCGATGTCGAATTATAATACAATAACCTCACTAGCTGAATCGCCGGTGCAGGAAGGTCTTCTTTATGCAGGAACAGATGACGGCTTGATCCAGGTTTCGGAAAATGACGGACAAAGTTGGAGAAAAATAACACTTGGCTCAGTAAAAGGGCTGCCGAGCACACCCTTTGTGAATGATGTACGAGCCGATTTGTTTGATGCTAATGTAGTATATGCCGCTCTTGATAATCATAAATACGGCGATTATAAACCCTATTTGATCAAGAGTTCCGACAAGGGTAAAACATGGAGTTTGATGAATGGCGATTTACCAACCCGGACATTGACCTGGCGATTGGTTCAGGATCATGTTAACAGGAATCTGATATTTGCTGCCACCGAATATGGTATATATTTTACAGTTAACTCCGGTAAAAACTGGATACAACTCAAAGGCGGCTTACCTACTATTTCGTTCCGTGACATCACCATTCAACGTCGTGAAAATGACCTCGTGGCTGCTTCCTTCGGTCGCGGATTTTATATTCTTGATGATATCACACCGATTCGAGAATTTAATAACACAATGTTGAGTGGAGGCCCGACTTTATTCAAAACTAAACCAGCGAAATGGTATCGGCAATACAGTCGCGTCGGAAGCCAGGGAGATCATGAGTATGAAGCCAAGAACGCTCCTTTTGGCGCTATATTTACCTATTATATGCCTGAAAAAGTTAAGTCTCTGAAGGATGAACGAAAAGCGAGAGAAAAGAACAATACAGATTTTCCCGGATGGGATGCGCTGTCAGATGAAGCAGAGCAGCAAGGGCCTGAAATCTTGCTTGTGATTAAAGATGCGAATGGTAAGCATGTTAATACCGTAAAAGGAAAAAATAAGAAAGGTTTCAGCCGTGTTGACTGGTCATTGACCTATCCTAGCATGAGAGGCGAACGATTGCGATCCGGTCAAGGCGGAGGAGGTTTCGGTCGCGGTGGTGGAATTATGGTAACGCCCGGGGATTACACGGTCACCCTGGTTAAACGGGTTGATGGTAAATCGACCGTTTTGCAAGGCCCTCAAACCTTTAAAGTGGAGCCGATTTATGATGGTGCATTGCCAAGGAAATCGTACGATGAAATGGATGCATTCCGTAATGACATTACGGCCTTGCAACAGGATTTGACAGCGACTAATGTAGTTCTTTCAAACAGCATGAGACGCGTTGATGCGATGTCTCGTGCTGCTAATAAAGCACCATTATTGTCAGACGATCTAATTGCGAAACTTGATGGTGTTCGCAGAGATCTGCTTGAACTGGATAAATCGATGAATGGCGATAAGGTGAAAGATGAAATTGGAGAGCGTTCAAACCCTTCACCTAATGATGCAAATCGCTTGGGCTGGGTAGCCTTTGGCAACACCTATGGTCCAACCGAAAATCACAAGGGCGCATACAGACGAGCTAAGAATCAGCTTATCGGACTTAAAGGTAAATTAGCTAATATGGTGAATACGACTATTCCGGCACTTGAAAGGGAGTTAGAGCAGGCAGGAGCGCCTTGGGTAGAAGGCCAGGGTTTAATTAAGAACTAAACGAATAATCAGATGGTAACTAAAATTAATTGGGATGATGTAACGGTTGAACAGGTAACGCCGAAAATGCAACGTAAATTAATTTATGGCGACAAGGTGATGATCGCACGAATGAAATTCAAAGATGGGTTTTTGGTTCCTTTGCATCAGCATGAAAATGAACAGGTAACACAGGTTATTAGTGGCGTAATTCGTTTTTGGTTCGGAGAAAATAAAGAACAAACTATGGATCTTCATGCAGGAGATGCGGTAGTTATTCCTGCCTTTCTTCCGCATGAAGCCCTTATGATTGGTGATGTAGAAGAAATCGATACCTGGTCTCCGATTCGTGAAGATTGGTTAGATGGAACAGATGATTATTTACGTTCCGGCGATTGATGGATTTCGGGTTAAACGGTAAGTCAGCACTTGTAGCCGCTTCGAGTCAGGGATTGGGAAGGGCTGTGGCAGAAGCTCTCGTCAATGAAGGGGTTAATGTAGCTATTTGCGGGAGAAATAAGGATGCTTTAGAAAAGGCGAAGTCAGAACTTAAGGCCCTGGGTTCTGTAAAGGTTATCGCAGTTCAGGCTGACCTGTCTATAAAGGAAGACTGCGAAGACATGGTTGACAAAATCATACAAGAATTTGGTCAGATCGATATTTTGGTGACCAATAGTGGAGGTCCGCCGGCTGGGACTTTCGAGTCTTTTGACGACCAAGATTGGAAGAATGCTTTTAATTTATTGATAGGAAGTGCAACCAGGCTGATCCGTCAGGTTCTTCCGGTCATGAAGGCTCAGAATTGGGGACGAATAATAATGATCAGCTCACAAGCCGTTAAGCAACCCGTTGATAACCTGATCCTGTCGAATGCGGTCCGTTCTTCGATTCTCGGTCTTATGAAAAGCCTCGCCAATGAACTCGGTCCTAATAATATAACCGTGAACAATGTTATGCCAGGGTATACCAAAACAAATCGATTGATGAATCTTATTGAGGGAAATCCAGGTCTGAAAGATGCCATTGACGAAATCCCCCTGGGTCGCTTTGGTGAACCCGAAGAGTTTGCTGCAGCGGTTGCCTTTCTGGCGAGTGAGCGCGCAAGTTATATAACCGGAATATCATTGGCTGTAGATGGTGGATGGATAAAAGGAACTTAGGAGCAGAATTATGAAAAGAAATTATACCATTGATCTTAAGGGGATGAATATATTGGTTACCGGATCCTCAAAAGGAATTGGAAAAAGTATCGCATCTCATTTGATCGATCAGGGCGCTCGAGTGGCCATTCATTACAATTCGGATTTTGAATCGGCTCAGGAATTGATTGAAAATGATAATCCAACCGAATCCATTCTTGTTAAGGCTGATCTTGAGAATACAGATGATGTTCAGATGTTAATTGAAACCGTTTTAAAAAAAATGGGTCATCTGGACGTCATAATTATTAATGCCGGAGTGTTTATCGAGCATCCTATCGATATGGAACCATCAACATGGATGAAAGTTTGGAATAAGACCATGGATATCAATTTGAATTCTGCAGGTCTTATGACCAAACTTGGCCTTGATCATTTCCTGAAACGCAACGGTGGACGATTTATTTATATAGGTAGCCGGGCAGTTTTTAGAGGAGAAACAAAAGAATATTTGGCCTATGCCGCAAGCAAAGGCGGATTGACCAGTTTGGGGCGTAGTGTTGCACGTTCATTTGGTAAAGATGGTGTGAAGTCCTTCATTGTGGCTCCGGGATTCACAAGAACACAGATGGCCGAATCCTTTATTTCCAAATATGG
>JABDPL010000105.1 GCA_013042825.1 Flavobacteriaceae bacterium
CTGTAACCCGGGTTGAAGGCCACGGAAAAGTTACTATTCATTTAGACGATCAGAACCAGGTTAGTGATGCATTTTTCCATGTGGTGGAATTCAGAGGCTTCGAGCGATTCATACAAGGCCATCCCTATTGGGAAGCACCTGTAATGGTGCAACGCCTCTGCGGTATTTGCCCGGTAAGCCATCACCTGGCTGCAGCTAAGGCCATCGATCAAATTGTTGGGCTAGATCCTGAAGATCTCTCAATGCCTGCACAAAAGATCAGGAAACTGTTACATTTCGGACAGATTTTCCAATCGCATGCGCTGCATTTCTTTTACCTGGCCTCGCCTGATCTGTTATTTGGTTATAATGCCGATCCCGTGAAACGAAACGTAGTTGGTGTGGCCATGGAATTCCCGGCATTAGCGAAGAAAGGTATACTGATGAGGAAATTCGGCCAGGAGATAATCAAGGCCGTCGCCGGTAAACGTATTCATGGTATTTCGGCAACTCCGGGAGGTGTGCACCGCAAACTCAATCCGGAAGACCGGGACTATTTCCTCAATGGAAAAGATATCCCTTCGATAGATACAATGATCGAATGGTCTGTTGAAATAATCGATT
The DNA here is from genome assembly GCA_013042825.1 of Flavobacteriaceae bacterium. Taxonomy (GTDB): domain Bacteria; phylum Bacteroidota; class Bacteroidia; order Flavobacteriales; family Flavobacteriaceae; genus SHLJ01. The sequence goes on from JABDPL010000105.1 coordinate 604, forward strand.
TCATCAAGTCGTATCATGAGAAGAATAAAGGCTTTCTTGACACCTTTGCAGCATATCCTTCTGGGCATCTCGGACTGGTAAACAAGTCAAACGGATTCCTCGAATTATATGACGGACACCTGAGGGCTCTGGATTCAGAAGGAGAAATGATACTTCCAGACATTCCTGACTTCGAATACAACCAGTATTTCTATGAAGGGGTTGAGAAATGGTCGTATCTGAAATTCCCTTACCTGAAGCATATAGGAAAAGAGAATGGTTGGAACCGCGTTGGCCCATTGGCGAGGATCAATATCTGTGACGGTATAGAAACGCCGCTGGCGGAAAAAGAGCGCCAGGTATTTAAAGCGGCAACAGATGGCAGGATCAATAATATGACTATGCATACCCACTGGGCACGCTTAATCGAAATTCTGTATACGGCTGAGATGATGAAAAAGCTTTTGGAGGATGATGATATTCTCAGCAATGACCTGCAACGCAAGGGTGAACGCCGTAAGGAAGGAATTGGAATCATCGAAGCGCCTCGGGGAACATTGATCCACCATTATGAGGTAGATTCCAAAGACAGGATCACGCGTTGTAACCTTATCGTTTCAACTACACATAACAATGAGGCTATGAACCAGGCAGTGCGCTGGGTGGCCAACAATGAGATCAGTGGTAAGCCAAAAGTTACCGAGGCCATGCTGAACGCGATTGAGGTGGCTATACGAGCTTATGATCCATGCTTAAGCTGCGCCACACATGCACTCGGACAAATGCCCCTTGAAGTTTCAATTTATAACCCTGTAGGAGAATTAATTCATGAAAGAAGAAAGTAAAAGCAAAACCCTCATCTTCGGTATAGGCAATGTTGGCCGGCAGGATGACGGATTAGGCTGGATATTCCTCGATTATCTTCAGAATGAACATATGGAAGCCGTGGTTGACATCCAGTACCGCTATCAATTGCAAATAGAAGATGCCGAACTCATCCGTAATTACGACCGTGTCATATTTATAGATGCATGCAAGTCAGAAATCAAAAACGGATTTTGTTTCAAACCCATAGAACCCACCGAAGATCACGGTTTCAGCACTCATGCCCTGGTACCTGAAACTATCATTTTCCTAACGGGTAATCTATATGATCACCACCCGGAAGCATTTATATTGGGCATACAGGGGTTTGACTGGAATTTGGAAATGGGTATAACCGACCCCGCGTATAAAAATTATCTGAAAGCAATAAATTTCTTTGTTGATCACAAAGATGAAATAATCGATCCAAAAAAAGAACTAACCGCCCTGATCCAAACTGGAGAACCTACAGGGCCTAAAACTACAAATTAAGATTATGGAGGAAAACGTTAAGCTGGTAACTCAGAAAGACACTTCTGCCAATCCCGCGCCGCTCGGGCTCATGGGATTTGGTATGACAACAGTATTACTGAATATTCATAATCTCGGTGTTTTTGAACTCAGCACTATGATCCTTGCCATGGGAATAGCCTATGGGGGCTTGGCCCAGGTAATTGCCGGAATAATGGAATTTAAAAAGGGAAATACCTTTGGAACAACAGCCTTTACCTCCTATGGATTCTTCTGGCTGTCCCTGGTATTATTGATCATCATGCCAATGATGGGTCTGGGTGAAGCACCTACTGCAGATGCTATGGGCTGGTACCTGGTCATGTGGGGCCTTTTTACCGGTATTTTATTCATTGGTACTTTAAAATTGAACAGGGCTTTGCAAGTGGTTTTCCTAACCCTGACCATTCTGTTCTTCCTTTTAGCTGCTGCCGACTTTACAGGTAATGCAAGCATCAAATTTGTTGCTGCTATAATCGGCGTAGTGTGTGGAGGTTCTGCCATCTATACAGGTTTGGCCCAGGTATTGAACGAAGTTTATAATAAAACCGTATGGCCGCTCTGATTGAGTGGCAAGATTTTATCGGGTTATTTTAATCTCTTATTTCTGTATATTTGATAAACAGCTAGATAATTATGTGTGGAACTTGCGGTTGCG
>JABDPL010000106.1 GCA_013042825.1 Flavobacteriaceae bacterium
AATACATCCAGTTTAGTCGAAATACCCAGGCTTCTCGCTGAATCAAGAGCCATTAACACTCCTGAATGAAAATCTACCGAAATACTCATGTAAGGATCCCTCTCGAGTACATCGCGTGCTTCCTGCACCGAATCAAGGTCAATCCGATGTAACCTGAAGGGCAACATGACCGCTACCCTCTTCGTACTGAAATTCTTCAGCATAGCGGACAATGGGGTTTTCTCAACACCTTTCAGCTCAATCTCACTTTCGATATCCTTTGGCACCTTGAGCACCATCCCGGCTTTTAAACCGGATTCACCCAACCCCGGGTTCAATTCCTCAAGTTCTTCCTGCTCTAATCCGAGTTTCATTTTTAAACGGTAAAATCCTTCTTTGGGAAGTACGGTATAATATCCAAAGTCTTCATCTACTTCCAGAATCTCGTTGTCAGCTATGTTGGGAACATTGATCTCCTGTCCTACCTGCAAAGTATCGGCCAAACTCGGATTGAGTCGTTCCAGCTCATCAACCGTAATACCGAATTTATAAGCCACGCGCCATTTGCCCTCCTTCGGAAGGACTTTATATGTTTTGATGGTATTTTCAAGAGTATTCGTGACACGCACGGTTTTAAACTGGGGAATCTGAATACGATCACCCTTTCTCAGGTTTTCAGAATACAATCGTCTGTTGTGTCTTTTTATATCGTCGACCGAAATATTGTAATTCCTCGCAATGCTGTACAGGGTCTCCTTACGCCTGACCTTATGTTTCTTAAATCCGCTTACCTCTTGCTTCTCAATAATGGTAGGGGTTTTCGCAATGCGAGACGCGGGGATGATAATCATGGTCTCAGGTTGGAGCCCTGCCTTGGCATCGGGGTTCAAGGCATAGATATCGAAGGGTGTGACCATATAATTGCTCGCAATGCTTTCTATGGTTTCCCCTGCTTTAACCCTGTGGGTGCGGTATTCCTGTGACCAGGTTAACTGAACAGCCATAAAAAGGCCCAGTCCTGCTATCCATAATTTTATCATTCTTTTTATTCCCATTCTATTGTTGCGGGCGGTTTTGAGCTTATATCATATACTACTCTATTAACGCCTTTTACTTTATTTATTATATCGTTCGATATTTTCTGAAGAAACTCATGCGGAAGATCAACCCAATCGGCTGTCATGCCATCGGTACTCTCCACCGCTCTTAATGCAACGCATTTTTCATATGTCCTTTCGTCACCCATTACGCCTACGCTGTGTACAGGAAGCAACATGGCACCGGCCTGCCAGATCTTATCATAAAGATTCCATTCTCTTAGCCCGTTAATAAAAATTGCATCCACCTCTTGTAATATACGTACCTTCTCGGGTGTCAGATCTCCGAGTATGCGAATTCCCAGTCCCGGCCCCGGGAACGGATGTCTTCCCAGCAGTTGCGGATCGATACCCAAGGAATTCCCGACTCGTCTAACCTCATCCTTGAACAGCGTCTTTAACGGTTCAACGATTTCCAACTTCATAAAATCGGGCAAGCCGCCTACATTGTGATGGCTTTTTATCGTGGCCGAAGGTCCACCCGAGGATGAAACACTCTCGATCCTGTCGGGGTAAATGGTTCCCTGTGCCAGCCATTTTACATCTTCAATATGATGGGCCTCATCATCAAACACTTCGATGAACACCCGTCCAATGACCTTTCGTTTTTCTTCCGGCTCACTGATACCCTTTAGAGCATCCAAAAAGCGTGCCGAAGCATCAACACCCTTAACATTTAGCCCCATACCTTCATATTGCTGAAGAACGGTCTCGAACTCATTTTTTCTTAAAAGTCCGTTGTTCACAAAGATGCAGTAGAGGTTATCACCAATGGCCTTATTCAGAAGAACGCCGGCCACAGTTGAATCTACTCCGCCGGACAAACCGAGCACCACGCGATCGTTTTTCAGAATGGCCTGCATCTCTTCAACGGTTTCCTCAACAAAGGAGTCGGGCGTCCAATCCGGATGTATGCCGGCTATATCAATTAAAAAATTATGTAATAATTGGGTGCCATCAGTTGTATGATATACCTCAGGGTGGAATTGTATGCCATAAGTCGTTTCGCCTTCAATTTTAAAGGCTGCGTTTTCAACATCATGAGTACTGGCCAGCCGAATGCCGTTATCGGGTAACTTCTGAATTGTATCGCCATGGCTCATCCATACCTGGCTGCCTTCCATAACGCCTTTGAAGAACACTTCATCATGATTGATATTATTTAGCCGAGCACGGCCGTATTCCCGGGTTGCCGAAGGCGCGACGTGACCATCATAAAAATGGGATAAGTACTGCGCACCATAGCAAACCCCCAATAACGGAATTCGCCCCTTGATATGTTTCAGGTCGGGATGCAGGACCTCATCGCCTTTTACAGAGTAGGGACTGCCCGATAGAATTACCGCTTTGAAGGATTCAATTTGATCAGGAATTTTGTTGTAGGGATGTATTTCGGAATAAATGTTCAGTTCTCGAACACGTCGTGCAATCAATTGGGTGTATTGCGATCCGAAATCGAGGATAAGTACCTTGTCGTGTTGCATGCGCAAAATTAATCATTTGGGTATTCAATGCAACCCAATGTTTATAAGTTTCGGGTTTATTTAATAAGTGAAGGGCTTAAACTTCGATGATCATAAACTGAAGGTTTAGCGGATCGAGATGATTCATCAGAATCTTTATAAGGTCCTTTCCGTATTCCAGGTAAAATTCTGAAAAGTTCTTCTGCCTTTCCTGAAGACTACTGCCCGGAAACAGATCGTTCTGCAATTGACCGATCCGGTCCAACAGATCTGTGATCTTTCTCTTCTGAGCTTTGAGGAGTCGTTTCTCCAGGTGTTCAAGTCCCTTGATCTGCTTGCGCTCCTGGGCTGCTACTGCTCCAAGAAAGGATTTATCGGTTTGCTCAGCTATTTCATAAAGCGCCTCGAACTGGCTTTTCAGATGGTCTTTCTGTGCGCTAAAATCGATATTGATTTCAGAAAATCGGCGGGTATATTCAGAATTCAGGTCGTGTGGCGTCTTAAAAAGTTCTGAAACCTCCAATTTAAGCTTTGCTAGTTTTTGAAATTGTTTCTGACTCACAAGCACGGCTGAGTTTCGCAATAACAGTATAGGAAAGGGTAAATGAAGCTCATCAAAATAGGAACGCAGTTGCATCCAATATGCGAGTTCACCCCCACCGCCTATATAACAAAGGTTAGGCAATATCAGTTCCTGGTAAACCGGTCGGGTGATCACATTGGGCGAAAATCTCTCGGGATGCGCATGTATCTCTTCAAACAGGGAAGTTCTGTCCCACATAATTCCGGTATTATTGACCTTGAACTGTCCCTCATGCTCAATGATGCGTTCGCGAAGGCCATCGGTAAGATAGAACAGGTTTATCTCTCTCGGATTGACCTGGATCTTATAACCTGATTCACTCAATTCAGCATTTGTCTGAGCTACATGTTTGAACGCAAGGTTCCCATTGATCTCCTTCTCTATGACCGGGATCAACAATCGTTTTAAATTGTTATCGTCCCCATCGATTATAACGAGTCCGTATTCACCGAATAATGCATTGGCCAGGTATCTTGTTGCTTGGGTAAGGGAATGTTCCGCTGTATAGGCTTCTTCAAAAAGTTCCATCAATTCATCGGCCGTTTTGCCCTTTGGTAAATGGGATGCAAAAGCGCGTGAGACCTCTTCTAGTCCCTTTGTATCCATGCGTCCCACAGCCCCTGAAGCATCTCGGTTCCACTGTACTTTTCTGCCTTTAAAATTGAAATAATTGATCTCATCGAAGTCATGATCCTCTGTAGCCATCCAGTAGACAGGTACAAAGTTATACTCCGGATAAGCCTTGTTAAGCAAACGGGTTAGATTAATGGTTGAAATGATCTTATAAAGGAAGTACAGCGGACCGGTAAACAGATTCAGCTGATGCCCGGTAGTTATAGTAAAGG
>JABDPL010000107.1 GCA_013042825.1 Flavobacteriaceae bacterium
TGCAACATTGCCCCAGGTACTAAGATTATGAACGCGATTAAAGAATTGCGGACTATCTTTTGAAATGTGATCGGCAAAAGGTCTGAATAAATTGCTTTCTAAAGTATTTCGTTCTTCATCAGACAAATAATTATAAATACAATCATAGGCCTGGCTTGTATATACCAGCCAGTTAGAATCATTTAAGCATTGCCAAAACAATTTACCCCTTGCATAGGATCGTGGTTTAGGATGTATCGGCAAGGTTGGATACAGATCGGCATATTCGAACAGCAAGTCTTTCACAAAACGGGCATATTGTTCATCATCGAGAATCTGATATAATAAACCAGCCTGATGCATGAGGCGATAATTACTTTTATGTTTTTCATGCGTATAGCCTCCCGAATAATCTTTGGGAACAGGTACATCGAACCCATTTTCAATAGCTTCATCAACATCCCCCTTATAGTTCGCCAATGTTTCATCGAAGATTGGTATGGAACCCAGGTTCGCCCGAATATCCTTAATCCCATCCTTTGTCAGTATCAAACCAGGGTGTTGTGAACCGGAACCTGTGATTGTTTCATCCATATTCGTCGTTTTATTGGCCTCATTATCACAAGACCAGAAGAACAAAACAACTGCTATGATGGAAAACAATTTTTTCATAAAATGTGATATCGATTAATCATTTTTAGTAAAATATCCCTCATTAGACACTGAATCATCACCCACATATATCTTTACTTTATTAAACCAAACCTCAGCGTAGTTTCCATCTCCATATTGCTTCTGAATATCCCCACCATGGGTTTCAGCACCGGAACACCAGTTCTTATTCTCTTCGGGAGATTTTCCGTTGGTCTGATTGTACGAACCTAACTTAAAAAACAGACCTTCGTCTGCGTAGGCATTTTCGCGTTCTACTCCGTCCTGGCCAATCGGGACAAATAATTTTTGTGTCTGCTCGGGTATATCAGCAGCTGTGGAGTATTCAGATTCGACTAAGTTTTTGGTAAACGATTTGGTTTCATGTCCCTCGCTCGCAAATTTCAAGTTCATGATACCATCCTTAACTTCGATCTCATAACTGAATTCTTCACCTAATTCGATACCATTCTCAGGTTCCTCCGGATAGGAGTTTAAATCGCTGCCGACCACAGAAAAGTCATAACCCCAAACTGCAGTAGAATAATCCCACCTTCCGGAATTATCATCCCCAGCTGTATTGATTTCATAATGCCAAAAAACCGAACCTTTGGTATGGCCCGGGAATTTCTTGTAGAATATTTTAAGCGGTTCGTTCTCATGTCCGTCAGCACTATGAATCTGACCAACGACAACAGAGTAGGAAGCAGCTACACGAGCATCCCCAGTGGAGGACACATTCATTACTTTAAGCGAAGCTGATAATTTATCATTAGCAGTTTTCGGGTACCATTTTCTTGTTTGCGCCAATTCTGTTCTTGTATTGTTTGACGTTCCGTGCGTATCTCCCCCGTTGGGCGTTTTGTAAACTACCCAATCTGTATCACCATCATTTGCGGTAAAAAAGAAATCTTTATGTTCAAAATTGATTGGGTACCCTGCATTTGAGCCATCACCTAAAATTAATTTCCAATGGTTTGAAAAAGAAATAACATCGCTTGCATACACGATTTTCTGCACTTCTTCTTTATCCGATTTTTTGGTAGTCTCCTTGCAACTATTAAATATTAGGAAAACACCAAATATTAAAATCGTGGATAAGGCTGTAATATTTTTTTTATTGATCAGGTGCTTCACTTTCTCCAACAGTTGCTTCTTTAAACCATACCTCAGCATAGCTTCCATTTTTATATTGCATGGTTATATCACCATCATAGGTTTTTGAATTTGTCGATTTCCCGTTTGCCTGGTTATATGCTCCTTGTTTAAAGAATTGCAATTCACCGGTATATGCATTTTCTCGTTCAACCCCATCTCTGCCTCTTGAGGCATATAATTCCAATACTTGCTGTGGAATGTCTGATTTTTTGGCAAAATCCGATTTCAACAAATTCTTTGTAAATCTTATGGTCTCATGACCTGTACTTGTAAAGGTGAGATACATAATTCCCTCATGAACGTTTACTTCATAACTGAATTCTTCACCCAGCTCTATGCCATCTTCGGGCTCATCCGGAGAAGTATCAGGACTTGTCCCAACAACTGAAAAATCATAACCCCAAACCGCCGTTGAATGATCCCATCTTCCGGAATTATCACCTTTGGTATTGATTTCATAATTCCAGAATACCGATCCTTTCTGGTGCCCGGGAAATTTTTTATAATAGATCTTCAAAGGCTCATTCTCATGCCCTTCATCACTGTGAATCTGCCCAATGACAACCGAGTATGAAGAAGGGAAATTCGCATCACCTGTAGTCGAAACATGTTGCACTTTTAAGGTACCGGTAAGTTTACCTCCGTCTTCCGGAATCCAGCGTTTCTTTTGTCCTAACTCTGATCTCGTGTTGCTTGAATTTGGTGAAGTAATACCAGAATTCGGTGTCTTATACACTACCCAATCTGTCTGGCCATCATTTGTTACATAGAAAAAATCTTTATTCTCATAATTCACCAATGCTTCGGAGCGCGTGCCATCTCCCAATAGAATTTTGCATTCTTCCATAAATGGGATAACATCGCTAGGGTATTTTGTGGCCTGTTCCATTTGAGTATCAGGTTCTGAAGTTTTTTCAGAATTATCCTTACAGGCAAACATTACTATAAGACTAAGTGCTGTAAATACTATTTTTTTCATTTTATTGAATTTACTAGTACATCAATGTCAATTTCAAATTCTCTTCAACCCTTATTTCACCCGAATTCGAAATCTTATTGTCTGAGTGGGAGTTGTTCTTTGCTCCCCACAGCAATGCCACAAGCTTAACAGGATTGTTTGTAAATGTATTATTGTTAATTTCAACATTTATAATTCCCCGTGTGTTAAGCAGAATACCATTTTCTTCATCTTTACCACAGTTTGTAAAGGTTGAGTTGGTCACCACCAAATTCCCTCCAATGGTGGACTCGTCATAACCACCACGATAATAATCAATTACATTTTTGGCAACATTATCAAAGTTGCAATTGTCAACCGTTAGGTACTCTGTGTTATAATCGCCTTTGTCATTGGTTTCTTCAGACAATTCCAGGCCGTTTTCACAGTTGGAAAAGGATGTGTTCTTAAAGGTGATGCGTTCTGCAAAAGATTGCTTATACACTTTAAGTGCATAATTGAAGTCACTTATTTTGCAGTCTGACACAGAGAGGCCAAAATGGGTATACATATTCTCCTTTAAACTCGCAAAAGCATATTGGATTCCGGTTCCTTTTAAGGATACATTTTTAAGACTTAAAAATCCCTTTGGTTGTAATTCAAAAAGTGGAGTGTTTTCGCTGCCGGTATATACCAATTCAACATTTTCCACCTGAGATTGAATTGTAATCGTCTTATTAATAACTATAGATTTATCCAGCTTATAATCTCCCGAACTCAATTCAATTATACCTCCATTTTTTGCTTCGTCAATTTTTAATTGAAGATTATCGGTAGAGGAAACTGAAATTGTCTTTGGGTCTTCAGTCTCTACTTCATTGGAGTACCAACTTGCACCATATTTAGATTTATCAAGAATCATGGGATCTTCTGCTTCGACGGAAATGGAAGCACCAATAGCGTTGTTGTTTGCTCTTGAGTTTCCGAATAAATCTCTTGAAATTTTATCAAATTCAAATCCCTGATGCGGTTCAATATCAAAAGCTGTTGAAGGCATGAAAATATCATCAGCTACTTCCTTGAGGTTGAAACTTGCATTTTCTATCCCTTCGTAAGCTTTAAATTCAACACCCTGATTATTTATCACATTACTTTTGAAGGTTACACCATCTGCTTTATCGTGCTCAATAACTGGAGAAGCATCTCCTTTATCATTATAAATTACGTTGTTTGCAACCAATGCTCTTATGGGACGAGCAGAGCGAATTTCGGAAGCAGGCAAAACGTCTTTCTGACTTAAATTTTGTCCAACACCAAATTGCCAGGGCGAATCGCAATTCACGTAGGTATTATATGCCACAACCAAATCTGTAACCTGATTGTATCGGTTTAAAGGTGACTTTGGAATGCCATTCATTACAGCCAGCGGACTCCTGAATTCCTTTCCTTTTATATTGTAGAAATAGTTATTGGTAACTGTATGTCCGGTATTTATTATTCGAATTCCACCATAATTTTCATTCACACCATCACCGATAAAATAATTAGCATCGATGGTCACATAATTACCATGCCTGGTGACCAATGAACCTTCACTTTTATAAAAGACATTATTTCTGAATTCATTGAAGTTGGTTTTACTCGAAATAATCTCGACTTCACCGTTGCATTCTTCAAATAAATTATCAGCAACCATAGTATAACTCGGTGACATTGAAGAATAGCTGTCACCTATTTGAATCGTTTCTCCGCTTGGACCTCCTTTGGGTGGTTTCGGTCCAAAATGATTTCCAACGATCTGGTGATAATTATTAATATGTTCATTCCCTTTAAGATCGACTCTAACTGTTGGGCCTCGATTGGTTTTTCCCGCGATATAACTATTGCTTAGGGTATTGTGTCGTCCCCAGAATTGCACCCATCGATCAGCATCATCACGTGTCATTTTATTGAAATCTTCAATAACACTATTCGTAAATGTGCAATGATTTGCTATTGTATTTTCATCAATCCTGAATTCAATTACAGCACTGCTTGGGGAATATCCATTTCTGAAATGGAGGCCTTCTGCAACCAGATATTTTCCTCCGAATTTGATATATGATTCACCCTCAATGAAGACTTTTCCCGGTGTTTCAGCCTTAATAGTTATAGGTTTCGATTCTGTACCCTCTCCTTTAAATTCAATTTGAACATCTTTCCAAACCCCATCGGTTAATACGATAACATCTCCGGCTTTACAGCTTTCAATTGCATTAATCAGAGCATTTGAATCCGATACTTTTATAAGATTAGAAGGATCTGAATTCTCACAACTAAAAAGAAGAAGCAATAAGGCCAGGCTCGCTATTATTTTCCTCATAAGACATCTATTTTAAGATAACCAAGGTGAGTAATTTTTTAATGGGTTACGTAAAGGTTGTAATACTTTATATAAGAAAAGGCCTCAGGGTGAGTGCTGTTCAAATAATTACCGGCTTTGAAATAATTTTCAAAAGGCCATTTGTCCAAACTAACATCTTCATATATATATGGTTCATCATCATTTAACTGAAGTTCTAATCGTCCAACGGTTGCTGTAATTTTGAATTCAAAAGGTTCAAAGCCCACTTCACCGAAGTTATGCTTGATATCATACCAGGTATCACTTGAGGTATCCAGTAAATCATCTCCGGAAGTCGACTCATCGATCAATGACTTTTTGTGAGCCCACAAATCACCATTTTTCCAGTACATTTTAAGTAAGGGTGGTCCGTTATTGGAAGAAAAGCCATGAATGGCCATATCCTCTTCGGAAATAATCCCATGAATTTGCATGACAATAGCCCTGTGATAAGTACTGCTGGACTCATTATCTTCGGAAATAGCATCCACCTTAAGTTTTCCGGTCAATACACCACCCTCTGCTAAGGTCCAGTTGTCCTTAGAATTTGATGGATTTATCAATTCTCGGAGCTCAGTTCTGGAGTAGCTGCTATTAGTTGTTGTGACACCGGGGTAGGTATAAAAAACTAACGAACTATCTTCAGTGTCATCATACATAAAGGGTTGTACGGCTGCCAGAGTCTGATAACCATAATCAATTAACTGAGAGGGCTGGTATTCATCCGGGCTCCCATTATTGTTTTCATCAACAGGCAGGGTCACCTTCCAATGTGAAAAATCAATATCAGCGTATTGAACAGGATCAGGATCTGGGTCGGGATCTGGATCTGGGTCCGGATCATCATCAATTATGATAACATCATCCGGACTATCATTGTCTGAAGTTGAACAACCGGAAACACCTATAAACAACAGTATCGCCAACCACATAAGTGGACGATATAATAAAACCGATCCTATCGAGGGAAAGATCTTCATCAGATTGATTTAAATTGGTTTACCAGATTGGTTTACCAAATATATATAATTCTTATGAATTTATCAGCCTAGCTTTCAATAATTAACTATATCAGCGATTTTCATCTTAAAAATTTAAACTATTTCTAATTAAAATATTCACCAATAGCCAGTATTCCATTGTATGAAATGACACATGAAAAGAAGAAAGCGGCTATCAAACCAACGTTCACATACATACTGGTTTTATAGCCCTTCATGATACTTTTGTTATTCACCATCAGGATAATTCCGAGGACCACAAGAGGGAGAACGAAAACATTAAACACCTGGCTTAAGATTTGCATCTCAATAGGATTAGCGCCAAAAACTGGTACAATCAAGGCTACCAAACAGGCTATGGCTGTAATTATTCTGAATTGTCTGGAATCGGTGTCGAGCTTACCTGATTGATAATCGGCAATCAGTAAAGGTGCTATCAACAGGCAAGGAAAAATTGATGACAATCCCGCACTCAGGGTTCCGAAGAAAAAAATTGTAACCGCCAGATTGCCGGCTACTGGTTCGAGGGTATTGGCCATATCAAGAACCTGGACTACAGGATTACCACTTTGAAACAAAGCGCCACAAGCTACTGCCATTACCGATCCGCTGATAATGAATACCAAAACAGCCGCCGTTATTGCATCCTTTTTCTGTTGGTCTAAATTCTTAATGGTCCACCCTTTTCCTTGAATAAAAAGCGGTCGCGATAAAAAAGTGGCTGCGGCCATAGTGGTGCCAACAAACGCTGCAACCATCATTTTCCCTCCGGCCACATCGGGTACTGAAGGTATTAGGCCTTTTACTATTTCCATGGCCTGAGGGCGTACAAAAAACAGAGACAGTAAAAATGAGAGACCCATAAACGTGACGAAGATGATGAGAATTTTTTCAAAAAATGTGTAACGTCCCACAAGCATTAAAGCATAAAAAATGACTATGATGACAATTGCGATAGTTAAAACAGATTCATATTTATGAGGGACCAGGCTCTCAAAATTCATTGCCAGAATCTCATAGATAATGTTTGAGGATATACCCAAAATTCCCATAAGGGAATTCCATTGTCCAAATGAAATACCAATAATGATTAGTATGGCTATAATTTTACCGCCTTTAAGGTGCTTCTTAAATCCGTAAAGCGCTGATTCCCCTGATATCAAGGCATAATTACCATAAACGAACATCAACAATCCTGAAAAAAGGCAGCTTAGCAATAACACCCATAACAACTGCATGCCATAGGTGCTTCCCGCAACGATCATTGAGGTCACACTGCCTGTACCTATGGTATAACCTATTGCAAAAATTCCAGGTCCAAAACCTAAGATCAAAGCGATTATTTTTTTGATGACTGACTTACCGATAACTGAAATTTTTAAGGTTAGAAATAAAACAATATATTTGGTAAACCAATCTGGTTAACCAGTTAAGAATTCTTAAATGTAGTATTTTTAATTCGACTATGCAATTATCAATTCATGAAAACACTTTCAGACAACAACCGAAAAAAGCTTAAAAAAATAAGCACCGCCACTTTAGCAACCTGTTTATTCAAGCGTGGTTTGCGCAATCAATACATTCAGAATGTATCTCCTTTGGGTCCAATTAGAGATTCCATGGTTGGCGAAGCCTTCACCCTGAGATATATCCCGGCACGTGAAGATTTAAATCCCGTATCGGTCTTTCGCGATCCGAATCACCCTCAGAGAGTAGCCATTGAATCTTGTCCGAAAGGATCTGTTCTGGTTATAGACAGTCGGAATAATGCCAAAGCCGCTTCCGCAGGATCAATTTTAGTGACACGTTTAATGAAGCGCGGTGCTGCCGGTATTGTAACCGATGGCGGATTTCGTGATTCCCGGGAGATAGCAGAACTCGATTTCCCTTCGTTCCATCAAAAACCTTCGGCCCCAACTAATTTAACCCTTCATCAGGCCCTTGATATCAATGTTCCTATTGGCTGTGGAGAGGTTGCTGTATTTCCGGGCGATATCATAGTTGGGGATCATGACGGGGTTATGGTCATCCCACAAAATATTAT
>JABDPL010000116.1 GCA_013042825.1 Flavobacteriaceae bacterium
ATACACCACACCCGGATCATCACCGAGCGCTATCTCTAGTCGTCAAATTCAACATCGCCCTCGAGTTCTGGCGCACCAATCTCATCTGTATCCGCTTCACTGTCAAAGTTCACCATACTGTCTGTGAGTTTTTTTCCCACTTTTACCAGGTACATAGTATCATCGGTGTGCACCTCAACGGCTTCAATCCGCTCCTTGAGATGGTTACTAAAGGTTATGATATCTGAGTCTCCATAACCATCCGGAAATTTCTGAGTTAATAGCATCAAAATCTCAGGTGTCAGCTTTTTGTAATCGATAATTACGCGTTTCATGATTTAGGGTTGGTTAAACGTAAATGGTTCAATTATAAAACAGTCTCCTTAAGCCAAATTACAAATTAATTTTATTGAAAATCAAGAGGGATTTTAAAAAAATTAAAAAACAGCTTAGTTTTCATAGTAATCGAAAGCCTCCAGAATAAGTGCGTTACCGGCCTGACAATCCAGCTTGAAACTGCCTGTAAGCGGCAGGAGAACAAAGTTTACCATACCGCTAACATTCTTCTTGTCGTGCTTTAAAAGCTCAATGATCGCAGGTTTGTCATGTTCGTTGAAGTCTACCCTGTCAAAGGTGCCGAGAAGCACCGATTTTATATGATCGGCATCTTGCATGGGCAGTCCGCAGATCTTTACCGACAGATAAGTTTCCATGATCATACCGACGGCAATGGCTTCACCGTGCAACAAAGAGTTGCGATCATCCTGATCCAGGAAATACGATTCTATGGCGTGGCCCAGGGTATGTCCAAAGTTTAATGCTTTGCGTATAGAATGCTCCATGGGATCCTCCTGAACGATTTGGTATTTAATCCCTACGGAATCATAGATAAGGGCATCCATGGTTTTCATCGTTATTTCACGGCTTTCTGCCATGGTCTTCCAATAGGCTGCGTCTGCAATCAGGCCATGCTTGAACATTTCAGCCATACCCGATCGCATGTGATTCTCCGGAAGGGTTTCAAGATAACCGGTATCGATAAGGACCATGTCGCCCATATTGATCACGCCTATCTGGTTTTTCAGCACGCCGAGGTCAACACCGGTCTTTCCGCCTATAGAAGCATCAACCATGGCCAGTAAGGATGTTGGGACATTTATAAAGCGGATTCCCCGTTTAAAGGTTGAAGCAACAAAACCCCCAAGATCGGTAACCACACCACCACCCAGGTTGATCATCAGGGATTTCCGGTCGGCACCGTATTCGTTCAGGGCTTCCCAGACACCCCAGCAGGTTTCCAGGTTTTTGTGTTCTTCTCCAGGTTCCATTTCCATCACCTCGGTCCGTACATCGGTCTCCAGCCTGCTCAGGAAATATGGGAGACAGTATTCATGGGTGTTCGAGTCAACCAACACAAATATGGACGAAAAACTTCCAGAGGCAATCAGGTTGTTCATGGCCTGATAGCCGGCTTCATCGAAATGAATGGTTCCGTATTCTCCTGTTATTGATTTCACTGGTTTTAATTTCGAAAAATTTCAAGGTGAAATTAAGTCAAATTTTGTTAATTTAAATGAACGAATAAATATATTTGATTAAAGCTATTTCAATATGCCATAGAGTACTCTTTTCGACAATACATAAGTGGACTTCCAACTGAAATCCGATTCCGAACTGGAACGTGCCTATTTCCTCTTCCGCATGATCTCTAATGAGCCCCTGGTTCGAATAGGCACTGCCGCCACGAACTTTGCTCTTAAAGCCCATCTTCCTGTTGAGGGGCTTATAAGGTCTACTGTTTTTGATCATTTTTGTGGTGGGGTGAATGAGGAGGATTGCCTGGGTGTTGTAGATAAGATGTATAAAAAGGGGGTTTCTGCCGTTCTGGATTTTTCTGTGGAAGGGAAAGAAAGCGACGAGCAATTCGATCGCGCCATGAACAAGACCCTGGAGCTTATCGAATTCGCCGATGAGAAGGAAGCCATGCCTATAGCTGTGTTTAAACCGACGGGTTTCGGACGCTTAGAGCTTTACCGCAAAGTAGGCGAGAGGGAAGAGCTATCAGCCGATGAGCAAGCCGAATGGGAACGCGTTGTTGAGCGCTACCATAAGGTATGCAAACGCGGGCTTGAAAGAGATGTTGAGATCCTTATCGATTCAGAAGAGAGCTGGATGCAGGATGCAGCCGATGAGCTGGTGGAACTTATGATGAAGACCTATAACAAAGAGAAACCCATAGTATACAATACCTTACAACTGTATCGCTGGGATCGTCTCGATTATCTCAAAAACCTGCACAAGAAAGCGGTTGCGGAAGGATTTAAACTGGGAATGAAGATCGTTCGAGGTGCATATATGGAAAAAGAACGCGAACGTGCGGATGACATGGGTTACGATTCGCCTATATGCGAGCACAAGATGGAAACCGATAAGAATTTCGATAAAACAATGCTTTATATCCTCCGTAACCTAAAGGATATCTCCCTTTTTATAGGCACTCACAATGAGGAAAGCAGCTACCTGGCCATGGAAATGATGGAACTGCTGAAAATTCCCAATAACGATAATCGGGTCTGGTTCGGACAATTATACGGTATGAGCGACCATATTTCGTTTAACCTGGCTGCAGAAGGTTATAATGTGGCCAAGTATGTGCCTTTTGGTCCTGTAAAGGATGTTATGCCTTATCTTATAAGACGGGCCGAGGAGAACACTTCCGTTGCCGGTCAGACTAACCGGGAGCTTGAACTTCTCAAAAAAGAAAAGCAGCGTCGCAAACTATGACTTACCGAATTGGTACCATTTCTTTTGCCTTCCGGGCTTGCTGCCATAACCATAAGCATAACCGTAACCGCCCTTTTCTATGGTTCCATTCAATAAAATAGTCATTTTCGGTAATCGTTTTTCATCATACATGGTTTTGGCCACATGAAGTTGGCGCTTATCCAGTTTTTCTGCACTGATTACGTAAATGAACAGATCAGCATGATGGCCTATTATCAGGGTGTCGGTAACAAGTCCTACAGCTGCACTATCGGCTATAATGTAGTCATATCGTTTTTTCATGGCATTGAAAAGCTCATCGATACGGTCGTTCATCATGAGTTCAGCCGGATTTGGAGGAATCGTACCCGATAAAATAACATCCAGGTATTCATTTCCATCTGCATTTACTATTATGTCCTCAAATCCAAGGGTTGGATCACTTATGAAATCTGTAAGTCCCTGATCGTTTTTAACCTCCAGGTAATCCTCAATCTTGGGAATTCGCACATCGGTTTCAACAAGCAATACCTTCTTTTCAGAATGCGAAATAGAACTGGCAAGATTCACCGCGGTATGCGATTTTCCCTCCTGGGCTAATGTAGAGGTGATAAAAATGGTCTTAGCCGATTCCTCTGCTTTGCCTTTTAACATGAACTCGATGTTCGTCCTGATCATACGAAAAGCCTCGGCTTTAGGAGAATAATCGACCTTTGCAATAAGCCTGTTCTTCTTTTTGGTACTCGATCTTGGTATATCACCGATGTAAGGGGCCTTGACGATATTGACAAGGTCGTCACGAGAGTGTATCTTGGTGTCCAGTAAATCCTTTACATAGATTATTCCAATCGGGATAAATAAACCGAAAATCAAAGCTGATAAATAAACGATTTTTGGTCTTGGAGAAACCGGGCCACTCGAAGTATAGGCCGGTTCGATGATCTTTGCATTGGGTGAGGACATCCCGAGGCTTATAGCCGTTTCCTCGCGCTTCTCGAGCAGATATAGATAAAGGGATTCCTTTATGCTTTGCTGACGCGTAATATCTCTGAATTGACGCTCCTTCCGCGGTGTGGCATATATTTGGGAACGAATTCGGGCATCTTCCCGGTTAAGGCTATTCAGACTGATTTGTGCAGAGGAACGCAGATTGTTCAGGGTCTGATCCAGGTTGTTTTTCAGTGAATTGATCTGATTGTTGAGGTTTACGACAACAGGGTTTTTCTCACTCGAACCTCTCAGGATGCGATCCCGTTCAAGAACGAGGTCGTTATAATTCCTTGTAAGCTGGGCCACACCAACATCATCAATTCCGATATTGGCAGGTATAAGATCAGACTCAGACTCATTGTCTCTCAGGTATTCATTCATATAATCAATGAGCTGTAACTGGTTAGAAGTCGCCACCAGTTTGGCTTCATTTTCCTTTTCAGTTTGAAGGAAGATATTAGACTGTGAACCAATATCAGATAAGCGGTTATCCTTTTTGAGCGCTTCGGCTGTCAGGTCTACCTGCTCCAATTCCTGGGAAACAGTCTCAAGTCGATCGGTTATGAATTCCGAAGTTACCTGAATGACCTTTTCCTTATCAATAATTACATCCTCATTGTACTTGTCTATTAAGTTGTTCAGTATCAATTCAGCTTTATCTTTCAGGTTCTCTTTAAGTGATAAGGTAATTACGTTCGAATTTTTTTCAGTTTCAACATCGATTTTAGATCGATAATTTTCCACAACTTTCTCATAAGACTTGATTTCGACCCTCAAATTTGTCTCTGCCTGTGAGCCGTAAGTTCCCATATTAGGTGTAATGATCATATCACCAAAACCGGTCGATATGGCATCACCGAAATCATAAATAGCATCATTATTCAGCTTTTTATTCTCCTTCATTTGCTTACTGACATTCCTGAACTGAAAAGATTCCGGACCTAAAATCTTTATTCTGAACGTGGTATCAATTGTCTGGACCAGCGAATCCCGTATGAGGAAATTCAGGTTTACCGGCGGATTGGAATAGATTTCCTGTTCTTTTATTTTTCCTTCAACATAGTAACTGATATTCAAGTCAAGATCTTCAACAACTTCCATGAGAATAGGGGTTGATTTTATCGTTTTGATCTCATCAAGAATGCTGGTTTTTGTCTCGGAAAACAGCCCGTAATTCTGTAATGACGTTAGTTCTGAAAGCCTGGAATCACGTTCATTATCCTTCAGCAGAATAGAAGCTTTGGTTTCATATTGATAGGTGGAGTACCGCAGATACAAATAGGCAATGGTCAAAGCAGCAATTAACGACAACAATATCCACTTCCAATAGCGGGAATATATCTCAACGGTATTCTTGAGGTTGATTTTGTTAATGGGACTTTCAGGACTCATGAATTTAATGAATTAATTATCGTATCAAGATTGCGGTTATAGTAGCCAGGGTCGCTACGATCGATACGATAAGATTGTTGTTCTGACTAACATTACCTTGTCTTAAACGCGCATTGTTTGGCTCAACATATATGACATCATTCTGGGTGAGATAGTATTGAGGTGCGCTCACAACATTTATCGAGGTGAGGTCAAACTTGGCATAGCGTTTCTCGCCATCTACCTCGCGAATAAGAAGGACATTTTCTCGTTTTCCATAGATGGTTAGATCACCGGCAAGTCCGAGGGCTTCATTAAGGGAGATGCGTTCATCAAGCACCGTATAGGTACCGGGTCTGTTCACCTCACCAAGAACGGTTATGGTAAAATTGGCCAATCTTATATTCACTATCGGGTCCTTAATATATTCCGTCAGACGGGTTTTTAACATGGCATTGGCTTCACTGCGGGACATGCCACCTATTTTAATAGTTCCCAGCACAGGAAACTCGATGTTTCCTTCCTTATCGATCAAATAGGTCTGAAGTCTCAACGGTCCCTGGGCGTCCAGGATGTCCCGACTCGTAGATACAACCGTGAGATTGAACGGACGCGCTACATCGGGGTCAAGAGCTGAAACCTGGATCGTGAGCATGTCATCCGGCTTAAATCGAATTTCAAAATTGGAATTTGAAGTATCATAGGCTTCTGTGAGAATCTCATCTTGAAAATAAACCATTTCCTGTCGCGAAACGCAAGACGTTAAGGCGAATACTGCAAACAGAAATGCAATTTTTAACAGGGGATTTAAATAACGCATCATTTTATAATTTTTTAGATTGGTCCAATAATTCATACTTGGAATTATTCGAAATATATTCTGGCACGATCTTCTTTATTAAAGCAACGATCTCAACGGGTTGTGAACTGATATTGATATTACTGATCTCGTCGATCAAATCTTTGGTCGTTTTATTATCCGTGGGTTTTGTCCTCGCGATTAGGATCTTTTCGTTATAAGTGGCCATGGAGTTCTCCCCATCGGCTAACAATTCTTCATATATCTTTTCTCCTGGTCGCAAACCGGTTATTTTGATTTGAATATCATCGGGATAAGTCTTTCCGGATAAAAAGATCATATTCCTGGCCAGATCAAAGATCTTGACCGGTTTACCCATATCGAAAACAAAGATCTCACCGCCATTACCCATGGTTGCTGCTTCAAGCACAAGCTGGGCCGCTTCGGAAATAGTCATGAAATAACGGGTTATATCACGATGTGTTACGGTGATGGGGCCACCAAGTTCGATCTGTTTCTGAAATAATGGGATCACTGATCCACTGGATCCTAAGACGTTTCCGAAACGTGTGGTAATAAATTTGGTTCTGCCCTTTCCTTTTAAACAGGATACATACAGTTCGGCTATACGTTTCGATGCTCCCATGACATTCGTGGGATTCACGGCTTTATCGGTTGATATGAGCACGAATTTGTTCACCCCGTATTCCACTGCCAGATCGGCGACACATTTTGTACCTCCTATATTTACTCGTACGGCCTCATATGGGATCCCTTCCATCAATGGCACATGCTTATAGGCTGCAGCATGAAAAACGATCTTAGGCTTATATTTATCAAAGATCTGCTCCATACGGTCATTATCTCTCACATTCGCGATCTCAGGGATAAAATTAGACAGGCCTTTACGCATAAATTCCTGTTGCAAGTCGTATAAGGGGGACTCTGCAGCATCTAACAAGATCAGGCTCTTAGGATTTAATTGCATGAGCTTTCTGGCAATTTCACTCCCTATAGATCCTGCAGCTCCTGTCACCAATATGATCTGATTGCTATACTCTTCTTCAACTACCGGGTTCTTGATAATAATTTGTTCTCTTCCCAGCAGGTCCTCAATCTTAACGGCTTTGATCTGCTGAACATTAAGGTCGCCACCAATCCAATTCTTAACGGGAGGTACGATCTTAACCTTTAAGTTGTAATTGAACAGCTGTGTCGTGATCTCAAGCAGCCTCGACGGATCGATATTCTGAATCGAGATGATAATTTCCTGAAGTTCATGTTTATCTATAAACTCCTGATCGACCTGATCGAGGCTGTAAACATTCAGCAAATTGATCTTCTTTCCGATCATTTTGGGATTATCATCAATAAAGCCGATGATTTCAAAAGACGATCTTGTGTCACTCTGAATAGCATCATAAGTGATCATTCCAGAATTTCCCGCACCATAGATAATCACCTTTGTTGGATCCTGAAAATCAGATATCAGGCTTCTGTAAAAGGATTTCACGAAAAACTTGATGCCAACTAGGGCAAGAATATTCAGCAGTAGATGAATATATATGATAGATCCGCTTAACTCGTAGGCGGTATCGAGGTTAAATTTCCGAACCCCATAAGTTGCCAATAGAAGAATAGTGGCCAGTATATTGGTCCCTATTATTATATTGACCAGGTCCTTAAAGCCCGTGTAACGCACAACGCCTTTGTGCGATTTTACAAGTAAGAAACTGAAAATTGCCGCGATGGCTACAAAGGGCAGTTGTTTTAAAACAATACCCAGGTTGAAGTTCAATTGAAAATTAGAACGGATGAGGTAGGCCAGAAATAGCGTTATAAGTACAATGCCCACATCAAAGATAAGGACCAACCATTTTGATGCGTACCGCCGTTTAATGATATGTAACAACCTTGATTCTTTCAAATAAAATATGATTTAAAGGTTTGTACAACTCTATCTAGCTCATCTTCAGTTAAATTAGACCCGCTAGGCAAACATAAGCCTTTTTCAAATAATCGGTCGGAAACACCATTCAAATATTTAGGTGCATCCTTGAAAACAGGCTGCTGGTGCATGGGCTTCCAAAGCGGTCTGCATTCTATGTTTTTAGATTCGAAATGCGTGCGAATGTCTTCGCGCATCTCGAAGCTTTTCGTTAATACGCAACTGAGCCATCTGTTTGAAAAGCAATTCTCGGGTTCCTCCAAAAAGGAAATGGAATCACTTTCCAGGGCTTGCTTGTAAAATTCGTGGTTTGATCGGCGTTGTTTCACACGGTCATCTAATACTTCAAGCTGTCCTCGGCCAATACCAGCTACTATATTCGACATCCTGTAATTGTAACCTATGTGCGAATGTAAATAGGCCGGACTCTCATCCCGGGCCTGCGTTGATAAAAAAATCGCCTTGTGTTTTAGCTCGTCAGAATGCGATACCAATGCACCGCCACCGGAAGTGGTTATGATCTTGTTGCCATTGAACGACAATACCGAGAAATTACCGAAAACACCACATTTCTTGTCCCTGAAGCGACTGCCCAAAGCTTCTGCACTGTCCTCAACAACAGGGATATCATAAGCTTTGGCCACTTCATGAACAGCATCGACATCATATGGCATGCCGTACAAATGAACAGCAATTATGGCTTTTGGTTTGTTTCCTTTTTTAATTCTGTCTTTAATGGCAGTTTCCAGAAGCTCGGGTGAAATATTCCAAGAATCCGGTTCACTGTCTACAAAAACAGGGGTCGCCCCCTGGTAAACAATCGGATTAGCCGATGCCGAAAAGGTCATACTCTGACAAAGAACCTCATCTCCGGCCTCTACACCCAGTAATACCAACGACAAATGAATAGCCGCGGTACCGGAACTCAGTGCAGCAACGTAAACACCATCCCCCAGATAGGCTTCCAAGCCCGCTTCAAATGCGTTGACATTAGGCCCGAGAGGAGCAATCCAATTCGTGGCAAAGGCTTCTTCTATGTATTTCTGTTCACGTCCGCTCATATGAGGAGACGATAGCCAGATCTTACGATCCATAGGTCAGTTCGATTAATCTATAAAATTACCACATTATGTTTTCAGTAGTGAAAATTATTCTACTAAAAACCGAGATAATTATTCAATCATAAATTTGAGATTGCTAAAGTATTTAGGTTAAATATCTGATTATCTATATTAATTGGATAATAAACACGATGAAGAACCAAAATTTACGATTTATCTCCCAGACCTCTAACTCCTGTTAAATCAGCATGCTGACCACTGCGCAGCATCTGATGAGAGGATTTCAAATCAGATTACCGAAAAAACAGGAATCCAATTTCAATTTAGTACATATAACACCTGACCAACTGGTGAATTAAGACAGCCGTTTTACGTTATAAAACAGCTATTTTAGGTGCAAATCCTTATAAGGCACCCTACATTTCCTGTAAAGCGGAAAAAAATCTTTATCGATTCGGTATTCTAAATAGTCTATTCCGGAGAGTTTACTGTAAATCTCCTGATCGATGATTTTGCGTCCGGTCTGGAAGTCGATGATATCACCTGGGAAAAATGATTTTTTATAACGGAATATACCGTCGTCATAGCCATAGCCTCCCCCGAGCACATAATACCTCTTCTTGTTGTTAACAGCCCATCGTATCACCTCATGCTTCAATATTTCATTCGGCCGCAAGGGGAAATACTCGGCAAGGGTTCCACCTATAAATCCATATATGGTGTCCTTAGAGATCAAAACCAATTCTGCAGCAATTGGGATATTATCCTTTAAGGTCAGGGCGATTAAGCAGCTCTCAGGATTATTCCTGATAAAGGTCTTTAATTTATCTGACGGATGATAGTATATGGTTTCAGCATTATTTCGATCAAGGGTGTGTTTAAATATCTTATAAAAGGCTTTGAATTCCTCTTCGGAAATTGTCCTGTGACAGATCTTTACCGTCAGGCCAACCTTCCTGGCCCGCCGGATGTTGGTTCTGACCTTATGAACATAATTTTTCCAGATCATATCAGGTTCAATTATTCTACCCTTGATATTGTGCATTCCCGGAACCACCGTACCGGAATAAAACCTGTGATTGCCGGTTAAATTGAATCGAATAAATTCAGAAATCACCTGGTTTTCTTGATACCAGCGATCAACAACAGACCAGAAGTGGCATAATACAGAAATTTCGGAGTTATTAGCCAGTAACGGACCGCTGTAGCCCCAGGTCGAAATTGAGTCGTAGTAAGTAATACCGCCGGGGGAAGCTTCAATTGGTCTGATATATACAGGCATGACTACAACCGCTTCGCCCGTATCATCATTCAGTACAAATGCCCGGGCTCGTTCCAGGCCATCATAGAAGGTATCCAGGAACTCCCCTTTGTAATAGGGGTGGTCAACATTCATGGTCTGAAGTACACGCCGGTATTCACTCTGTCCTTCAGCAGTACTAAGATCAAGTACGAATAGATTCATTTGGGAGAACCTTTAATTTTACAGGCTCCAGCCAAGATATGTTGACCGGAGTAACATCGGAAATTTCAATAACAGTCTGTTATTTTCTTAAGTGGTTATACGAAATCCACAACTAATAAATTTACGAAAAAAACGAGATTCTGGTTTATGATTTTCGAATAAATCTATGGATATTAAAGCTCTTAAATGCGACTTGATCAGTTCTCTAAAGCAATACATTCACAATCTGGAATTGCTCCCTAATCATAAAAATGTTATCGCCTGTGTCGTCTGCCGTTCTCATCATAATAATGACAAACACAGTCTTTACCATATAAACCAAGGCTATGCAGCATGCGTTTGGTTAATTCCGCTGTTTTCATTTTGAAATTATCTAATGCGGTATATCCAAAATTATTGGAACTGATAGAAGTTGTAACCCCATAAACACAATGCCACCAATTCTTGGGAATGAACAGCATATAGCCTGGCTCAAGCAGTGCGTACCTCACATGAACATCTTTGAAAGATGCATTTTTCTCGGGATCGAACTGTTCTAAGGAAACAGTGCTCAATTTCGAGCCGGGTTCATACTTATCGCTTATGCACATATCACCATCATCCTGGGGAGAGGCCAACAGTACGAGCTTTTTACCATAAATCTGTGCCAGGATATTATCTTTTAATCTGTCGGTATGCCAACCGGTTATTGTTCCCGGC
>JABDPL010000118.1 GCA_013042825.1 Flavobacteriaceae bacterium
ACTCACACCCACACCATGGAGACCACCGGAGACCTTATAGGAATCCTTGTCGAATTTACCCCCGGCTCCAATCTTCGTCATAACCACTTCAAGGGCAGATACGCCTTCTTTCTTGTGA
Organism: Flavobacteriaceae bacterium; assembly: GCA_013042825.1. Classification (GTDB taxonomy): domain Bacteria; phylum Bacteroidota; class Bacteroidia; order Flavobacteriales; family Flavobacteriaceae; genus SHLJ01. The sequence continues at coordinate 119 of JABDPL010000118.1, forward strand.
AGATCAACCGGTATTCCCCGGCCATTATCCTCGGTGGTTATTGAGTTATCTTCGTTTATGGTTACCTTGATGGTATCACAATATCCGGCAAGGGCCTCATCAATGCTGTTATCGACTACTTCATACACCAAATGATGCAAACCTCGTGTACCGGTATCACCGATATACATCGACGGCCGCATACGGACATGCTCCATGCCCTCTAACGCCTGAATGTTATCTGCTGAGTATTGTTTTTTGGGTTGTTCGCTCATAAAAAATCGGGCTGTTTTTTCTTAGTTCATCTACATAAAAAAATGACGCTAAAAAGCATCATTTTCGTTGCCGAACAAAGATAAATAAATAGGTCTGAAGATGCTAATTTAAGGGGCTTTTAAGCTTAGAAGTTATTAACAATTTTTGTGGACAAGAGAACTTATTTCAGAACCGCTCCCGACCCATTTTTTTCACTGTAAATAATACGCCCATTCTCAAGGAAAACACCTTCTGCAATATCGTGTTCAAGGAGTAATGGCCCGTCGGCATCAATGGCATCTAATAGCGGAGCGATCTGTGCTAGATTCGATATGCCTACACTGGATTCGGTCATACAACCCGCCATGACCGTCAGCTCCATTTCACGAGCCAGTTCGATCATCATTACAGCCGGTGTGATACCACCGCATTTCATCAATTTAATATTGATCCCATCGAAACCCTCGGCACAGGGCATTACATCTTCGTATCTCCGGCAGCTTTCGTCGGCTATCAGGGGCAATTCGCACCTCGGCTTCAGGTATCGCATACCCTCCCAGTCATCGGCCAAAAGCGGTTGTTCTATAAACTCGACATTCAGGGCTTTTAAATCAGGTACATATTTCAAGGTTTGATCGGCATTCCAGGAGCAATTGGCATCCACCCGGAAAACAGCATCTGTTACTTCCCGTAATTCCCTCAGAATGCTTATATCATCTTCAGTTCCGAGTTTGATCTTATAAACGGGCCATGGCTTTTCTAGAATCTTTTGCTTCATCAGCTCGATATCATCAATACCGATGGTATAATTGCTCATGGGAGTTTCTTCCAAAGAAGAAAAAAGGGATCTGAGTTTCTTTTGGTTTTTACGTCCGTAGAGGTCCCAGAAAGCACAATCAAGGGCGCAGAGAGCGAAATAATCATCTTGAAGCAATGGTTCGAGCCTTCTCCAGAGATCATCCGGCGCCATACCGCTGGATTGCTCCACTATATCCCGTACCGATTCTACTGAAGTTTTGATTTTATCAACAGTACTCCCGTAATAGGGGTTGGCGGTTGCCTCGCCATATCCGGAATGGGTTCCGTCTGAAATGGTAACAATAACAGTTTCCTGAATTTCTACCGTATACCGTGAGATGGTAAACGGATGCTTTAAGGGTAAACGGTATGCCTTTGATGTAAGTTTGAGCATGGTCACTCCAAATATAAACCTTTGGAAATGAAACCCTGGCTATAATCGTGATCTAATAAGCATCCTCATGTACTTTGGAAACCGCCCGGCCACTGGGTTCATTCATATTTTTAAAGGCCTCATCCCACTCCAGGGCAATCTTGGTACTGCAGGCTACAGATGCTTCCTGAGGCACGCTTAAAGCGGCGGCATCGCTTGGGAAATGCTCTTCAAAAATGGAACGGTAATAGTACTCCTCCTTATTTTGAGGGGTCTGGATCGGGAATCGGAAATGGGCATTCTTCATCTGCTCATCGCTGATCTTCTCCCCGACCACCTCCTTAAGTGTATCGATCCAACTGTAACCAACGCCATCACTGAACTGTTCCTTCTGACGCCATGCCACACTTTCCGGCAAATAATCCTCAAAGGCTTTCCTGATCACCCATTTTTCCATGCGTTCAGCTGTTATCATCTTGTCCTTCGGATTGATTCGCATGGCCACATCCATGAATTCCTTATCCAGGAATGGTACGCGTCCTTCAATTCCCCAGGATGCCAGGCTCTTGTTCGCACGCAAGCAATCGTACATGTAGAGTTTATTTAACTTTCTCACAGTCTCCTCATGAAATTCCTTCGCATTGGGCGCCTTGTGGAAATAGAGATATCCACCAAAAAGTTCATCAGCTCCTTCGCCAGACAGCACCATTTTTATTCCCATGGATTTTATAACTCGCGCCATCAGGTACATGGGTGTAGACGCCCTAATGGTCGTTATATCATAGGTTTCCAACTGGTAGATCACATCCTTTATGGCGTCCAGACCTTCCTGAATTGTGAATTTGATCTCATGATGCACAGTGCCGATATGATCGGCCACTTTCTGGGCTGCAGCGAGATCCGGCGATCCTTCCAGTCCTACAGAGAATGAATGCAACTGTGGCCACCAGGCTTCTGTTGTGTCATCCGATTCTATGCGCATCTGGCAATATTTCTTTGCGATGGCCGAAGTTACCGAAGAGTCCAGGCCTCCCGACAGCAATACACCATAAGGCACATCGCTCATCAGCTGCCGGTGAACCGCATCTTCCAGAGCTTTGCGGAGCGCCTTAATATCGGTTTCATTGTCCTTTACATTGTCATAGTCCGTCCAGTCGCGATCATACCATTTTACGAACTTTCCATCTTTGCTCGATAAAAAATGACCGGGAGGAAACAGCTCGATTTTTGAGCAATAGCCTTCCAATGCTTTTAATTCCGAAGCCACATAAAAAGTTCCGAATTTATCCCATCCGATATAGAGCGGAATTATTCCCATATGGTCTCTGGCCACGAGGTATTCATCGGTTTCCGAATCATAAAGGGCAAAACCGAAAATACCATTTAAATCGTCTAAAAAATCAACGCCTTTTTCCTTGAAAAGCGGTAGAATGACCTCACAGTCACTCTGGGTTTGAAATTTATATTTCCCTTCAAACTGCTCGCGAATGTCGCGATGGTTGTATATTTCACCATTAACAGCTAATATTATTTTTTTATCATCACTAAAAAGAGGCTGTTTACCCGAGGCAGGATCGACGATGGCAAGTCGCTCGTGAGCGACAATTGCCCGGTCATTATGAAAAATTCCGCTCCAGTCCGGACCACGATGACGGACTTTCTTCGACATTTCGAGAATTTGAGGCCTAAGAGACTCACTCGGTTGCTTCAGATCAAATGCACAAACAATTCCACACATATCATTATAATTATTAATTTGGATACAAAAATGAATAAAAAGTTATTATTTATAAACATATATTTACTTATTGATTATTATTTATAACTTATAAATCAATATTAGCTACATAGTTCAATATAATTATCTTAAATCAGAATTGTATCTTGCATTTGTAAACTTTAACAACTTTTTGCGACTGTAAAGGCAGTTGAATCTCTAATTTTACCACTAATCAAAAATCTCAATTATGAAAAATAAATCTATTCTAACCGCCCTGATATTCTCATTGCTAACGGTTTTTAGTATGTCAGCACAGGATTTTCCGGGTCTGGACAAAAGTCCGATGGACGCAGCATCCTTCCCTTCGAACTACAGAGAATCTGATAAAGCTATTAAAATCGTATACAGTCGTCCACAATTAAATGGGCGCTCCGTAAGTAAACTGGCTCCTAATGGTGAAGTTTGGCGAACCGGGGCCAATGAGGCAGCTGAGCTGACCTTATATACCGATATGTCATTGAATGGAATCCCAATCAAGGCCGGTACTTATACCTTTTACCTTATCCCGGGTGAAAAGGAATGGACGGCTATTGTGAGTTCAGATCTGAACGTCTGGGGCTCCTATTTTTATAAGCAGGAGAATGATGTAGCCCGCATTACTGTGCCTGCCGCAATGGCAGACGAATCAGTAGAAGCCTTTTCGATGGTTTTCACAGAAGCTGAAGACGGGGTGCACCTGAATCTTGGCTGGGGTAACGTTCGTGTGGCCGTTCCTTTTAAGAAGATGTAAAAATAGCATTGATCTAAATAAAAAGACCCTGGATATATGTCAGGGTTTTTTTATGGAATATTGAGATATTTATGCGTCTGAAGGGAAACCTTCCACTTCGGGTTTTTCATAACATAGTCAACGATCACGGGCATGACCTTATCCCTCCTGCTCCATTCCGGCTGTAAATACAATATGCAATCGGAATTCACCTTCGAGGCCTCTTCTTCAGCAAATCTCAGGTCGTCCTTGTTATAGACTATGACCTTGAGTTCATCAGCATGGTCGTAAATATCCGGCAGTGGCCCCTTGGTCTTTTTGGGCGAGAGACAGATCCAGTCCCAGGTACCGGTAAGTTCATAAGCGCCTGATGTTTCAATATGCACCTGGGCTCCACGGGCCTTTAATCCCACGGTAAGCTTTTCCATATTCCACATCAAGGGTTCTCCGCCGGTCACAACAACAGTATCGCTATACTCAAGTGCCTGATCGATAATCTTATCCGTTTCGGTTGGCGGATGAAGATCTGCTACCCAACTTTCCTTGACATCGCACCAGTGACAGCCCACATCGCAACCCCCTATCCTTACGAAGAATGCGGCGGCACCCTTATGAAAGCCTTCCCCCTGAATCGTATAAAAAGCCTCCATCAAAGGGAGCATTTCTCCTGCATTAATACGCTGCTGTATTTCCCGTTTTAACATAGGGGGCAAAGATAGGAAACATTATGCGGTCACCGTATTATTTAGCAGCAATGACATCGATCTCGATCTTTGCAGACGCGGCAAGGCCGGAGGCGGCAAAAGTAGTTCTCGCCGGTCTGTTTGGGAAATACTGCATATAGACTTCGTTGAAATCGGAGAAATCCTTGATATCACTTAATATAACCGTGCATTTTACAACACGGTCTAAGTCCAGGCCGTGGTGCTCAAGCACAGCTTTTATGTTTTCAATGGCTTGTTTGGTTTCGGCCTTGATGCCTCCCTCAACCAAAAATCCTTTATCATGGTCACGTCCGATCTGACCGGCCAGAAAGAAGAGATCATCTGTCTCGACTGCATCGCTGAAAGGGGTGTTTTGTCGCTTGGGCTCATGCGATGAATGAAAATTTATTTCAGAAGGGCTTAAATCACAGGAACTGAAGAATAGAAGAATGCCGGCATATAAAAATAAAGGAACTGTTTTCATGTATTAACGGTTTTATAGTTGTTTAAAATTAAAGTATTTTTATCAAAATTAATTTCATGAGCAAACGCGACAAATTTGTTGAAACATTAAGCAGAGGCTACACCTTCAAGGGCGAGTATATAACCCTGGGAGCAGGCATATTAGGTGAAGAAACCGTAACGAATAGTTATGTGAATGTTCCGTTGAAAACCATGAACCGTCATGGATTGATCGCCGGTGCCACAGGAACGGGAAAGACCAAAACCCTTCAGGTACTGGCAGAAAACCTGAGCGATAAAGGTGTTCCTGTACTTCTCATGGATGTTAAAGGTGATTTAAGTGGCCTGGCTCAACCTAGTCCCGGACATCCCAAGATTGATGAGCGTCATGAAAAAATCGGGCTTCCGTTTACTCCAAAGGCCTTTCCTGTAGAGATCATGTCTCTTTCCGAGCAGGATGGTGTGCGTTTACGGGCAACGGTAAGCGAATTTGGACCGGTTCTGATCTCGAGAATACTGGATGTTTCCGAGACACAGGCAGGTATTATCGCGGTCATATTTAAGTATTGTGACGATCATAAACTACCGCTGCTTGATCTCAAGGACTTCAAGAAAATCCTGCAATATTCCACCGGTGCGGGTAAGAAGGAATTTGAAGAGGCCTACGGCCGCATATCAACGGCATCTACTGGGGCGATACTCCGGCGCATTGTCGAACTCGAGCAGCAGGGAGGCGAGTTGTTTTTCGGTGAAAAAAGTTTTGATGTTCAGGATCTTTGCCGCACGACTTCCGACGGACGCGGCTACATAAATATAATCAGGTTAACAGATATTCAGGACAGGCCAAAACTGTTCTCGACCTTTATGCTGAGCCTTTTGGCCGAGATCTATGAGACCTTCCCGGAGCAAGGTGACAGCGGCAAACCGGAACTGATCATGTTCATAGACGAAGCCCACCTTATTTTTAATGAGGCTTCAAAAGCGCTACTCAACCAAATTGAAAGTATTGTAAAACTAATTCGATCGAAGGGAATCGGCCTGTACTTTGTAACCCAAAATCCGACTGATGTGCCCGAAGCTGTTTTGAGCCAGTTGGGACTTAAGGTTCAGCATGCCCTTCGCGCCTTTACCGCCAAAGACAGGAAAGCGATCAAGCTTACAGCTCAAAATTATCCCGACACCGAATTCTATGATACTGCCGAAACGCTGACCTCACTTGGTATAGGCGAAGCTTTGGTCTCTGCACTGGATGAAAAAGGCCGGCCGTCACCATTGGCTGCAACCATGATGCGGGCACCCATGAGCCGGATGGATGTTCTTACCCCCTCTGAACTTGCTCAACTGTACGGCGATTCCAAACTTGTATTGAAGTATAATGAGGAAATAGACCGGGAAAGCGCTTATGAAATGCTGAATGAGAAAATCAAGAAAGCAGAAGAGCTCAAAGCAAAAGAAGATGAGCGTGAGGCCAGGGAAAAAGAAGAAAAGGCAAGGACGAGGAAACGGAGCTCAAGCAGTTCTAAACGTTTAAATCCGGTTGTAAAGGTACTTACCAGCGCTACTTTTATCCGTGCGGTATTCGGCATACTTAAAAAGGTGATGTAAGACTTGATGTTCATGAGAAAATTCTTTACAATCCTATTGTTCAGCCTGATGCTGATGCAATGGTCCTGCGAGAAACCGTTCGATCCCTTTGTTATAGGCCCTAAAAACATTGGCTACCTGACCGATTCTACACGGGTAAAGGAACTGCCTGAGGTTTTTATAAATGATTCGGTGGCGAGTTATATCGGAGGAGATGAATTCACGGGAAACATAAACAATATAGAGGTTTATGATTCAGAGGGGAAAAAGCTGCTGATCCTGACACCTGTTGAGGCTTTAGACTCGACCTCAACTATCAGAACGGTTAGATTGGTCGATCCGAGGTATCATTCCGCAAAAGGCATCACAATAAGCAGTGCTTTCGGTGAGGTTAAAGCAAAGTATAAGATTTCAGGAATTCAGAATACCCTTCAGAATATTATCGTCTCCATAGATGAGATCAATGCCTATTTTACCATCGACAAGTCAGAGTTACCCGAGAACATGAGGTATGATATCAACATGAAGATCGATCCGGTTCAAATTCCCGATAAGGCTAAGATCAAGGATTTCTTCATTCAATGGTACTAATATGAAAGCTTACACTATTCAGAAAAATCCGTTTGTCGTACCAACCGATGATGGCAAGGTTATCCGTGAGCACTTCGGACTCGCAAGCACATCCACTTCCCAATTGAGCATTGCTCATATGGTTGCTCCACCCCAATGGAGCGAACCTTTTCAAACGCCGGAGTTTGATGAATATACGTTCATAATACGCGGCCGGAAACAGTTTGAAATCGATGGAGAGGAGATCATTCTCAAAGGAGGAGAATCTATTTGGATAAAGAAAGGGAGCAGGGTGAGATATTCCAACCCCTTCGGGGAGCCTTGTGAGTATCTGGCTATTTGCAAACCCGCCTTTTCACTTCAGACGGTTAACCGGGAAGATTAAATGAAAAATCTGCTCGTTAAACTTATTGGTTTCTATGTCAATTCAATTTCTCTTTTAGCTTCGGAAAAAGGTGCTAAACTTGCATTGCGCATTTTTGCCACACCCAGAAAAGGAGAGCCCAATGACAGGCAAAAACAATTCTTATCAGCTGCAGAACAAATTCCGATCTACTGCCAGGACAGGACACTAATGACCTACCACTGGCCGGGGGAAAAAGAAAAAATCCTTCTGGCTCACGGCTGGGAAAGCAACGCCGCAAGATGGCGGCCATTTATCGAGATTTTACTTGACATGAAATACGAGGTTATCGCCATCGATGCCCCTGCTCACGGGCAATCGGATGGTCGTACATTTAACGCCATACTCTATGCCGCATGCCTTGAAGAGGCAGTAAAATCATTTTCACCTGAAGTACTCGTGGGCCATTCGGTAGGTGGAATGGCGTCTATTTTTCTCATCCATAATCACGGCAAACAAAGCATTAAAAAAATTGCCATGCTAGGCGCACCGGCCCATTTTGCGGGCGTCCTTGACCGTTATATCAGTCTTATGGGGTATAACGGGCGAACTGCCACTGCTATAGAAAATCTGATTCAAAAAGAATTCGGACATGAACCCGCATATTTTTCCGCAGCAGAATTCAGTAAAACCATTGACGTAAAAGGTCTGGTCATACATGATAAAAATGACCGGATCATCCCCTATGAAGATGCACTTCTATTTGAATCTCATTATCAATCGTCCCGCCTGATCACAACTGAAGGGCTGGGGCATGGATTGAAAGACCAACGGGTTTATGACGAGATACTGGAGTTCATCCAGACCTAAAGTTTATTGTACATTTGCCTTATGGATCAAGATCTGATACGCCTGAACAAACGCATGAGTGAACTGGGCTATTGTTCCCGCAGACAGGCAGATAAACTCATCGAAGCCGGTCGCGTCCTGGTCAATGGGACAGTTGCTGTAATGGGTATGAAGGTATTGGCAGATGACAGCATTCTCGTTGACGGTCAAAAAATTGAGAAAACCTCCGACAAACCAGTTTACCTGGCTTTTAATAAACCCGTAGGAATCGTCTGTACTACCGATACGAGGGTCGAGAAGAACAACATCATTGATTTCATCAATTTCCCGACACGGATTTTCCCAATCGGGAGATTAGACAAAATGAGTAAAGGTCTGATCTTACTGACCGACGATGGTGATATTGTAAACAAGATTCTTAGGGCCAGCAATAAACATGAAAAGGAATATATCGTAACCGTAAATAAATCCATCTCACAAACCTTTATCAACCGGATGGCAGGAGGTATTCCGATATTGGGCACCAAAACCCGGAAGTGCAAAGTTGAGAAAATCAGTGATCGAACATTTAAAATAATACTCACCCAGGGACTGAACCGCCAAATACGCCGTATGTGTGAATACATGAACTACGATGTAATTTCCCTAAAGCGAACCCGGATAATGCATATTCACCTGGACGTTGCTGAAGGTCAGTATCGCGAATTAACAGATCAGGAACTGGCCGAATTGCATGAGGTTCTTAAACATTCAAAAAAGACTGCATCTCATCGATAACAGCTTACTTTAATCTATATGTAACATAATCAAAGAAATCATTAGTCATGTCAAAAGAGATATTACCATTTCACCTTGCAATTCCCGTTCACAATCTGAAGGAATGCCATATGTTCTATCGCGACGTCATCGGATGTGCTGAAGGCCGCAGCAGCGACCATTGGGTTGATTTCAATTTCTATGGACATCAGCTGGTCATTCACTACAAACCCATTCAGGATGATGACACTCATACCAATCCCGTGGACGGTAAAGCTGTTCCTGTACCGCATTTCGGTGTTGTGCTTCCCTGGGATGAGTTTCAACCCCTGGCCGATCGCATCAAGGCTGCCGGTATTCAATTCATTATTGAACCCTATATTCGGTTTGAAGGAGAGGTTGGAGAACAGGCTACCATGTTCTTTAATGATCCTTCCGGTAATGCACTTGAGTTTAAGGCCTTTAAAGACATAGGCCAGTTATTCGCCAAATAAAGGCCGAGGTTCGGTGAATAAAATCACCCATTATTTTGGAACCTATCCGAAATTTCAAAATTAAAAAGGCATCCAAATGCTTGGATGCCTTTTATAGATTAAAATTTAAATTCTCTATTCCTTGATCATCCTGATCTGGCCGACCTTACCACCTTGTTGAACTACAACCAGGTACATGCCCGACCTCACATTCTCACCAAAGGTAAAATTCGCGTCAGGTGGTAACACCTGGGTGAAGATCAGCTTGTTTGTGCCGTCATACACCGTATAGGTCACCATAGCTGATTTATCATCAGATTCGAGTTCAATTATAGCTTTGAAATCAAATGGATTCTCCTCTGTAGAAAGGTTGAAAACCGGTGAATCGACCTGGTTCGCACTTGATGTCGGGAGGGAACTAAAGCCGCTGTGTATAACGATGTTTCCACCTGAGAGAATCAACTCATCGGTAGAGGTACCGTTCCAGTTGCTCGAGTACAGCAAGGTTCCGCTGTTATTGGTCAGGTTGATCCCTATGGAATCCTGATCACCAGGCTCGCCCC
>JABDPL010000119.1 GCA_013042825.1 Flavobacteriaceae bacterium
CTTGATCTCAAGGGATTGTGTAGCCTTGTGGATAGCCTCCTGGAAAGAACGGCCGATACCCATTACCTCGCCAACCGATTTCATCTGCAGGCCAAGTGTACGGTCACTACCCTCAAATTTATCGAAATTCCATCGCGGGATCTTAACGATCACATAATCCAGGGTAGGTTCAAACAATGCAGAGGTTGATTTTGTTATCTGATTATCCAATTCATCCAGCGTATAGCCGATGGCGAGTTTTGCAGCGATTTTCGCTATAGGATACCCAGTGGCCTTACTCGCAAGAGCAGACGAACGCGATACACGCGGATTGATCTCAATTGCTATTATGTCTTCCCTTTCATCAGGACTCACAGCGAATTGCACATTACAACCACCGGCGAAATCCCCGATACTTCGCATCATATGAATAGCCATGTCACGCATGCGCTGGTAGGTTGTGTCGCTTAAGGTCATAGCCGGAGCAACTGTGATGGAATCGCCTGTATGGATTCCCATGGGATCCATATTCTCTATGGAACAGATAATAACAACATTGTCATTCGAATCCCTCAAGAGTTCCAGCTCAAATTCCTTCCAGCCGATTAAGGCCTTATCTATCATGACCTCATGAATGGGCGAAACCTCTAGTCCGCGGGTCAGGAGATTGTCGAAATCTTCTTCCTTGTGAACGAAAGACGCTCCTGCTCCACCAAGGGTAAAAGAAGCCCGGATAACCAGTGGAAATCCGAATTCCTGTGCGATCTCCTTGCCTTGCAAATAGGAGGTTGCAGTGGCCTGAGGCGCCATGGCAACACCGATATCAAGCATAAGGCTTCGGAATTTCTCCCGGTCCTCTGTAATATTGATAGCATCGATATCCACACCGATGATCTCAACATCGAAGTCGTCCCAAATGCCTTTCTCATCGGCTTCAATACATAAATTCAGTGCGGTTTGACCACCCATAGTAGGTAGCACGGCATCGATCTGCGGATGTTCCTTAAGAATGTGGATTAAGGATTTCGTATTCAAAGGAAGCAGATACACATGATCGGCCATTGACGGATCTGTCATGATCGTGGCCGGGTTGGAATTGATCAAAATGGTTTCAATACCATCTTCTCTCAGGGATCGGAGCGCCTGTGATCCCGAGTAATCAAACTCACAGGCCTGACCGATGATAATAGGTCCTGAACCTATAATTAGTATGGACTTAAGGTCTTGTCTTTTCGGCATATTTCAGTTTCGGATTTCAGTTTTGGACAAAATTTTTCAAAATTAGCTATCTATGGGGTGCAAAAAAAGGCGTTACGAAATGTAACACCTTTAAAATATCAACAATTGTTAATCATTATTTCTTATGTCTGACTTCAGATGAGACAGAAAGTTTCTTACGTCCTTTAGAACGGCGTCGGGCCAATACCTTTCTTCCGCTTACAGAGGCCATACGCTCTCTGAAACCGTGTTTGTTTTTTCTTTTACGCTTCGATGGTTGAAATGTCCTTTTCATCGCTCTGAACTAATTATCTGTTTCTGTTCGCTGCGCTGTTGTTTCTTGAGTCTCACTTCCAAAAGCGCCGCGCAAATATACAAAGGCTTTTTTATTTGGCAAACCTACTATTGAAAATAATTTTAATAGATTTCCCTACCTTTGCATTCCTATTCTTATACCCACAAATGGTAAATAAATACATAAAACTAGTTGCAGCATTATTATTGCTGGCCCTTGCCGTTTATCAATTCATAGAAGGTTATATCGGTAACGGGATCATGTATATTTTTATAGCACTGATCTTCGTATTCTTGTATTTCAGAAATGAATTTATTCTACTGGCATTCCTCAGGTTGAGAAAACAGGATTTTGCAGGTGCTGGAAAATGGCTCGACAGAATCAAATTTCCCAACTCAGCATTGACCACGAAACAACTTGGTTATTATAATTATCTTCGAGGTCTATTGGTATCTCAAACCAATATGAATGAAGCAGAGAAATATTTTAAGAATGCGGTGAAACTGGGATTATCTATGGATCATGATATGGCCATGGTCAAGCTAAACCTGGCAGGTATTGCGTTCAGCAAACGCCGTAAACAGGAAGCACAGAAACTTCTCGCCGAGGCAAAGAAACTGGATAAACGCGGACTGCTAACCGAGCAGATCAACATGATGAAGCAGCAGATGAAAAAAGCATCAATTCCCAAGCAGCATTATGGCGGGCAACGTCAAAATCGGCCTTCGAAACGTCGATAACAGGACTAAAATTGGAATTTTTTAATTGAAAGTCTTTTCTTACTTATTTTTTCAATTATACCGCTTATCGAGTATTTTTGGAATACCTCCATTTAATATCTAACTTAGTTAAAGCCAAAAGTTTAGCCCCTTGTAAGCATGTTGAGAGTGTTTACATATCTACTTATGTTAAATCTAACCCTGGCGACCTATGCCCAGGGTAAGCAGGCACTCTTATTTTCTGATGTTATTTCCGATAATCTTGAGAATTATGTTCAATCCTGTCAGCAAGCGGTCCGTGACAAGGATTATGAGCAGTTACCCCTGCTCTTCAATACCTTGGTTCAGGACCATCTTAAAGGAACCAAACTCGATGAACTCAGGATGGAACTACTCGATGGCGGCGTCATGGATTTTTCAAAACTCGAGCGTCCGGTGTTATTAACCACAACGGCCTCCTGGTATATCAAGAATGATGAAGAAATAGAGGCGATCAATACGCTGGCAAGCGAATTTGCTGGTAAGATCGATGTGGTTGTACTGTTCTGGGATTCAAAACGCACGGTCAAAGTTCTGTCGAAGAAATATCATGACAAGGTAAAAATAGTCTATGTGGACGAGTCATTGAACATAAACAACGAGATCATCAACACCTACAAGCATGCCCTTGGTATTCCTGCGACTTTTTATATCTCTTCGGAACGAAAAATTGTAGACATCAACCGTGGTGGATTGGTTAAATTCAATACTGAAAGGCAGGAAGAACTCTATGCCGCCAACTATCACACCTTCCACAAACACATCGTAAAGCTGTTGCTAAAGGAACAATTATTGGATAATACTATACTGACCGATACCGATTAATTAAAATCAAGGGATGCTATAATATCCTTCTTGCGGGATCTCAATATAATACAACTTCTGCGACTTGTTATTCAAATGTTTCTCACGCAGCCAGGGGTTGTGGAGTTTCAGGATCTTGTAATTAATTCCGAAGCGATCGGCAAAATCAACAAAATCGGTTACTGCGGTGTCAACCTCTACCTTGAATGTCGGGATATTTGAATAGAGGTCCTTGTATCTGAAATTAAAGCCATAGCGATCCGGATTATTCAATATTTCCTTTAAGGCAACAATCCTGAACAAATAACGACCGGTTTCCTCTCCTAAAAGCAAATCGTAGTAACTATCGACACCCTGATCCTTGAGTCGGCGCGAAACACCTGCCATACCAGCATTATACGATGCCGCCGCCAGAGTCCATGATCCAAACCGCTCCCTGGCCTTCAGCAGGTATTTACAGGCCACTTGGGTAGCCAGTTCAAGGTTGTAACGCTCATCTACATTGGTGTTTATTTCAAGTCCGTTTTCCCGCCCGGTGGCTTTCATGATCTGCCAAAAACCCTTGGCACCGGCCGGAGATGTTACATTCTGCAACCCGCTTTCAATTACCGCTAAATATTTGAAATCCTCAGGAACTCCATAACGTTCGAGAATGGGTTCAATTACAGGGAAATACTTATTGGCCCTTTTGAACATCAACAGAGCATTCGATTGCCAGTAGGTATTGACCAGCAACTCACGATCCATACGCTCCAGAATGTCAGGATTATCCAATGGTAAAGGCTCATCGGCAAAATCCAGATTTTCCGGAACATTCAAGGCGTAGACATTGTAGTCGTTGATGATCTTTTTCTCTAGGTTGTCGTCACTTGGAGCATCTTGCACGGCATATACCAACAGCGCAGATAAACTTATAAGTCCGACAAAAGCCAAAACAGATTTTATGGTCTTCATAGTCGTATAAAGTTTACTAGGCTCTAAATTTAAAAAAAAACCGCAAGAAGTCGTTATAAATTAAGACAATATCAAGCCGGGAAGGTTTCGATTAAACCATTTATAACGATTTAAAATCATGAGATGGGTCCCGTTTTTAATGGAAATATAGTCATCCAGGTATCGCACGGGAAAAACACCATCCTTTTCACCATGAATGTGAATGATCTCCGCGGGGGGTTCTGTTTGCTCCCAGTTCAGCAATTGCTCTAAGGCCCAATTCAGATAGGCAGGATCACTTATAGAAAGATATTTTTTATAAAGTTCGAATCGCTTTTTGATGATATCACCATAGGCAAATCGCGCCAGCATGTCGAGTTTGGAAGCCAGTTGCGTTGGAATTAGTTTATAACCTTTTGTCTGACGGGCCAATTTCATACGCCTGGGTAATTCTTTCCGGGATTTTACACTGGATATGATAATCAGCTTTTGAATCGAAATATGTTTGCTCATTTCCTGAACCAGAATCCCGCCAAATGAAACGCCGACAAGGACGGGATATGACGAGTCAACAAATCCACACATTCTCAGGGCATAGTCTGTCAAAGATTCTTGCTTATGAGGAATTATCCATTCCAACCGATGGATTTTGAATCGATCTGTAGGGAGATCTATATATTCAAAAATGCTAGGATTGGCGGCCATTCCGGGCATTAAATAAACATGTATTAACTCTTGGTTCATAAGCAATTAAGGGTCCGCAATCCCCTTATTATTGCAATATTTTTTGTAAATTTGCTGAACAAATCTATTGAAATTAGATTGTACTTCCGTTTTAAAAGCAGACTAATTATGATTGATGCAGCAGAATTAAATGACAATGAGTTTTTACGTCAATTTGAACTAAAAGTTAACGACGATCTTGCCAAAATCGAATACTCCCTCCAGGAACGGAAAATATTTCTCACAAAGCTTGTAGTACCCGATGAGGTAAACAATGCTAAATTTATCGAGGATTTCATTCGCGTGGTGATGGAGAACATTCAGGACAGGAATATCAGCGTGGTTCCCACAAGTCCGCCGATAGCCAAGTTCATCAGAAAGAATAGGCGCTACAAAAACATGTTGCCTGTCGGCGTGCGAATTTGAGTATAATTATAAATATTATACCCTGTAGCCCGTGCTAAAGGGGTTTTTTTACTTCACAGTTGTCGCTGCCTTATCCATCAATTCACAGGCTTTAAACCTGACCAATCCGTCGGCATCGATCGATAGCAATTCAACATCATGCATGGTATTTACCAAAGTCGGATCCCAGGGTGCCTTTACCTTGACGTAATTTTCGGTGAAACCGTGGATATATCCCGATTTGTTTTCACCCTCGAATAACACCTGATGCACGGTTCCCAGCTGGCTTTCATAAAAATGCCTCCTTTTCTTAACCGAGAGCCCTCTCAGCATTTTACTGCGTTTTGCCCGCACCTGGGCTGGCACAACACCTGGCATAGTTATGGCTTGGGTATTGGCCCGTTCAGAATAGGTAAATACATGCAGGTAAGAAATGTCTAATGCATTCAGGAAATTATAGGTCTCGATAAAATCGTCATCCGTTTCTCCGGGAAAACCAACGATAACATCGACCCCTATACAGGCATCGGGCATAGCCTCCCGTATCTGACGAACGCGATCCTGATAAAGTTCACGAATATAACGCCTTTTCATCAATCGCAGCAATTTGTTGCTGCCACTTTGCAAAGGCATATGAAAATGAGGCACGAATGAGCGGCTCGAACCTACAAAGGTGATGGTTTCGTCTTTTAGTAAATTCGGTTCTATCGAAGATATCCTGAGCCGGCTTATGCCTTCAATCTGATCGAGAGCCTGAACCAGTTCCAGGAAGGTATGTTCATGACGTTTATTTCCGAACTCGCCTTTACCGTAATCGCCTATGTTAACCCCGGTAAGAACGATCTCTTTTATGCCCTGATCGGCTATTTGGCTGGCATTTTGGAGTACGTCATTCAAACTTGCACTCCTGGAGATACCTCTGGCCATGGGGATGGTACAAAAGGTACACTTATAATCACATCCATCCTGAACTTTGAGGAAGGCTCGGGTCCTGTCGCCTATTGAATAACTTCCAACATAAAAATCGGCATCTTCTATCTCGCAGGCATGAATCTGAGTCTGCGTATTCTTATCCAATTCGTTCAGATAATGGGTGATCTTAAATTTCTCGGTCGCTCCAAGGACTAAATCAACCCCATTGACATCAGCCAACTCCTCAGGTTTGAGTTGGGCATAACAGCCAATAGCAATAACAAAGGCATCTGGATTAGTTTTGAGCGCTTGCCTGACAATCGTCTTGAAACGCTTATCGGCATTCTCCGTTACCGAGCAGGTATTGATAACATAGATATCGGCAGGATCTTTGAAATCAACACGTTCAAAGCCTTCAGAAATAAAGTCACGGGCAATGGTAGATGTTTCTGAAAAATTCAGCTTGCATCCCAGGGTATAAAAGGCAACTTTACCAGGCTTCATCGTGAATCGGATTTAAGGCTGCAAAGTTAATAAAAAGAAAACGGTTCAATGGTTTACACTGTATTCGGAGTACAAGGGATTAGGTGTCTGAAGATGCTGCTATTTGACCTATATGTTTTATATTTCAGTCCAATTGCGATCCGGATGACAAAAGTCCTGTCAAGAAGTCTTATTTTTCTTTTTGTGTTGTTCCTTTTCTCTTGCAAAACCGACGAAAAGCGATCCCATCTTGTGTTTAGATACAATGAGCACAAGAACATCGGTTCATTGGATCCGGCATTTGCCAAGGACCTTTCCGATATCTGGGCCACGAATCAATTATTCAACGGTCTGGTACAGATGGATAATGAGATGCAGGTCATTCCTTGTATTGCATCAGACTGGGAAATCTCAGACAACGGCAAAACCTATGTGTTCAACCTCCGCGATGATGTGTTTTTTCACAAGCATGAACTGTTTGGCCAGGACAGCACGAGACGTGTGGTCGCCTCCGATTTTGAATACAGCCTGTTCCGTTTGCTCGATGATAAACTGGCTTCACCCGGACGTTGGGTAATGAATAAAGTAGAGTCCTTTAAATCACTTAATGACAGCACATTCAGAATAGATCTCAAACAACCATTTCCCGCTTTTCTCGGTCTATTAACCATGAAATATTGTTCGGTGGTTCCCAGAGAAATCGTAGAGCATTACGGCAATGATTTTCGTTCCAATCCTATCGGGACCGGGCCATTTCAGTTCAAACGATGGGAGGAAAATATCAAGCTGGTTTTCCGGAAAAACCCTGGATATTTCGAAAGGGATACCGATGGCAGTTCATTACCTTATATGGAAGCCATAGCCATTAGCTTTCTTCCTGATAAGCAAAGTGAATTTCTTCAATTTGCCCAGGATAACATCGATTTTGTATCTGGATTGGATGCATCCTATAAAGATGAAATATTAAACGCCGAAGGCGAATTGCAAGCCCGCTATGCCGATGAAGTGAACATGATCAGGGCGCCCTATTTGAATACCGAATACCTCGGTTTTTATATGGATTCTGAAGCGCCTGAGATCCAGTCAGAATCGATTAGAAAAGCTGTAAATTATGGTTTCGACAGAAAAAAAATGATGACCTACCTTCGGAATGGTATCGGCATTCCGGCGAACGGAGGATTTATTCCGAAGGGCTTGCCCGGACATAGTGAAACATCTGGATACAGCTACCAGCCGGAAAAGTCGAAAAGCTTGATCGAACAGTTTAAAACAGAGACGGGAATTGATAATCCGAAAGTGGTATTGACAACAACCAGCAATTATCTCAGTTTTTGTGAATTCATTCAGCGGGAATTGCAGAAGTCCGGACTCGAAATTGAGGTTGATGTAATCCCGGCCTCCAGTTTGAAAGATTCAAAAGCCAATGGCAAACTAGATCTATTCAGGGCGAGCTGGGTGGCAGACTATCCCGATGCAGAGAACTATCTCTCCCTTTATTACAGTGAGAATTTTGCTCCCGGAGGACCTAACTATACCCATTTTACCAACACAACATTCGATCAATTCTATGAGATGTCGTTTGGAATAACCGATGTTGTCGAAAGGCAATATTTGTATAGCCGAATGGATTCCCTGGTGATGCAGAAGGCTCCGGTAATTCCTTTGTTTTATGATGAGGTCGTTCGTTTTACGAGGAAAACAGTAAAAGGTTTAGGTGTAAACCCGATAAATTTACTTGATCTTAAACGGGTAAGGAAAGAATTGAATTAATCCTGATCGTTCTGAGCTTCGCCTATTTTCATTATTTCATCTTCAGGAACTATCATTTCACTCGTCCACTTCTTCCTGAGAAAATAATAAAGGCCGTATATCGCTGCCAATCCTGCGGGAATTCCCAATAAATTCAATCCAACCGCATTATTCCAATCGATTCTCAGCCCGAACATCAGATCTGCCAGTCCGAGAATAATACCCAAAACACCACCGGCTGCGTAATAAACCACAATTCCGATTATGGCATATAACCATTTGTTCTTATCGAATTTAGAAGCCAGTTCAAAATAATACTTCCCGACAAAAAAGATAATGATTAAACCGAGCATATCAGATTATTCGTAATGAGCCCTGTATTTTTCGGTGTCTTCGAAAACCTGGTTCAGTATTTTTTCTTCCACCTCGGTTAATTCAACCTGTCGCCTGGCCATCACAACGCGTGCAACCTCAAATGCCTTTTTAGTTCTGTATGTCGTGAACCCCGAATGGCCGCCCCAACTGTAGCTAGGCACGAAATTCCGGGGAAAACCGCTTCCGAAGATATTGGCAAATACCCCGATAACCGTTCCTGTATTGAACATGGTGTTGATCCCGCACTTGCTGTGATCGCCCATCATCAGCCCACAAAATTGAAGGCCGGTGTGGGCAAAGGACTCCGATTCATAATTCCATAACCTGACCTCAGCATAGTTGTTTTTCAGGTTTGAATTGTTCGTGTCTGCGCCAAGGTTACACCACTCACCCAAAACAGAATTCCCCAGGAAGCCTTCATGGCCCTTATTGGAATAGCCAAAGAGCACACAATTATTGACCTCTCCTCCAACTTTGGAATAAGGGCCTACCGTAGTAGGTCCGTAGATCTTGGCTCCCATTTTAACCGTGGCACCCTCACAGAGTGCGAACGGTCCCCGTATGACTGATCCTTCCATGACCTCCGAATCCTTACCCAAATATATCGGGCCATTGGAGGCATTTAAGGTTACATAATCAAGTGTTGCCCCACTCTCAATAAAAATATCTGATGAATTGATAGCGTTTACGGTTGATGGAATAGGCTGAGAAGTCTTATCACGGGTAAGCAAATCGAAATCATCCCTCAGTGCTTCTCCATTCTTGGAAAAGATATCCCAGGTATGTTCAACCTTGATCGTACTCCCACTATATTCTATGGCCCTGTAGGCATTTAGATCAACCTCTTCCTGGGTCTCCCGAGTGAAGAAGGCGATCACATCATCACCGCTGAAAATGGCTTCGTTTTCCTGCAAACTCCTTATTCTCGCCACAAGCTCCGCATTCGGAAGAAAGGAGGCATTGATCATGATATTCCTGTCGAACTCCACCATAGGATATTTATCGGAAAGGTAATCTTCGGTAACCGATGTGATGGTATAACCGAGGTATCGCTCCCACTTCTGCCGAATGGTGAGTATACCAATCCTAATATCGGCCACAGGCCTTGTGTAGGTGAAGGGCAGAAGATTTATCCGGTTGGGACCGTCAAACAGGATGTAATTCATGCGCGTGCTTTTTGTAAAAATAAAAAAGCCTTTCAATTGCTGAAAGGCTTTACTATATATTTTCGGCGAAACTTATTTCTTGAATTTCGCGTATTTGTTCTTGAACTTGTCAATTCGCCCTGCAGTATCGACCAATTTCGATTTACCGGTGTAATAAGGGTGAGACGTTCGGGAGATCTCCATTTTTATTAAGGGATACTCAACGCCATTAACTTCAATGGTCTCATTCGAATCCGCCGTAGACTTGGTGATAAAGATATCGTCATTCGACATATCCTTAAAGGCAACTAGTCTGTAATTATCCGGATGTATTCCTTTTTGCATGACTAATACTGTTTGATTTTTCGAGCTGCAAATTTAAGGAATTTTTGTTAGGATACAAGGGTTTATTTCTTTTTTTAATAGTCTGAACAATGTAACGTTTTAGTATCTTTGTTTACTAACAAACAACATCAACCTAAAAAATATTTCAATGGAAAAATCAATTAAGACCAGTGCTCTGAATTACGGACTCTATCTCGGTCTCGCATTAGCACTTATCACTGTTATCGTCTGGGCTGTTAGTCTTGACCTTTTTGTTCAATGGTGGTTTAGTATCGGACTATTCGTGCTGATTGTAGTCGTTGGACTTATCTCTGCATCGAAATCAAAGAAACTTCTTGGCGGATTTATTTCATTTAAGGATGCCTTTACTTCATATTTTCTGACAATTGTAGTAGGAACACTGATTTCTACCGTGATCGGTTTTATCATCTTCAACGTGGTGGATCCCGAATCCGCAGCCGAATTAAATGAACAGATACTCTTGCTCACAAAAGAACGTATGGAACAATTCGGAGCACCGGATGAAGTGATCAAGGAACAACTGGCGAAAGCACAGGATAAAGATAATTTTGCCCTGGGCACACAATTGACTAATTACGCGATTGGCCTGGTCATTTACGCTATTGTCGGTTTGATCGGAGCCGCAATAATCAAAAAGAACAATCCCGATCAAGCATAAGCCGTGAATGGAGGTTTCAGTTGTCATACCTCTCCTTGACGAACGAGAGTCTTTAAAAGAATTAAGTGATTGGATCGCAGATGTCATGCGGTCCAATCATTTTTCTTATGAGCTCATTTTTATCGATGACGGGTCTACCGATGGCTCTTGGGAAATCATAAAAGAACTTGCTGAAATTCACAGGGAGATAAAGGGCATACGGTTTAGAAGGAATTTCGGTAAATCACAGGCCCTGCATGCAGGGTTTGCAAAGGCATCCGGTGAGGTAGTTATCACCATGGATGCCGATTTACAGGATAGTCCCGAAGAAATCCCCGATTTGGTAAACATGATAATGGACGATCATTTTGACCTTGTTTCGGGATGGAAAAAGAAACGATACGATTCGGTTATCATGAAAAACCTGCCCTCGAAACTGTTCAATTGGGCAGCCCGGAAAACTTCTGGCTTAAAACTGCATGATTTCAACTGCGGGCTAAAGGCCTATAGAAATACCGTGGTGAAATCAATCGATGTGCAAGGTGAAATGCACCGCTACATTCCCGTACTCGCAAAGAATCAGGGCTTTGAGAGAATAGGTGAAAAAGTGGTGAGGCACCAGGCTCGAAAATATGGTAAAACAAAATTTGGAATGGAACGCTTTATGAATGGATTTCTAGATCTCTTAACGGTATGGTTTGTGTCAAAATTTGGAAAACGCCCGATGCATTTTTTCGGTTCCCTCGGTGCACTCATGTTTTTTATAGGGTTCTTGTTTGCAGCTTACCTTGGCGTGGACAAACTCTTCCTCAATCCCGGTGGACGACTGATCACCCAACGTCCTGAATTCTATATTGCCCTTGTGACCATGATTATCGGAACTCAATTTTTTGTCGCTGGTTTTCTCGGTGAAATGATCTTGCGCTCCTCCCGCAATAAGCCCTCTTATGAGATATCGTCTACCGAAAATATCGACTGAGCCGGGAGCAAAAAAACCGACATTTTTACGATATGGATGGAGTTCAGAAAAACTTATGCATATGCATCTATTAAATTTCTTTAAACAAGGTGTGAACTATCATCAATTATTTAATTTTACAGTAAACTTGAATTATGATTTATATAGAACCTGAAATCCTTGAAAAGGTTAATTCGTGGCTTACACCTGTGTTCGACGAGCAAACTCAAGAACAGGTTAATGACATGATCGCTGATAATCCGAAAGAACTAAAAGAGAGTTTTTACAAGAATCTCGAGTTCGGAACCGGGGGCATGCGCGGTATAATGGGCGTTGGCACAAACCGTATAAACAAATACACCCTGGGCAAGAACACACAGGGCCTGAGCAATTATTTGCACAGGTCGTTCCCCGGTGAACAGGTTAAGGTAGCCATAGCATACGATTGCAGGCATAACAGTAAACCATTCGCAAAGGTGGTGGCCGATGTACTGTCGGCAAATGATATTCAGGTTTTTCTTTTTGAAGACCTCAGACCAACCCCGGAATTGTCCTTTGCATTAAAGTACCTGAACTGCCATTGTGGAATAGTGCTTACCGCATCTCACAATCCACCTGAATATAACGGATATAAAGTGTATTGGCAGGACGGTGGCCAGTTGGTTCCCCCACATGATAGCGAAATCGTCAATACCATCAATGCCCTGGATTACGGTGAAATCCGCTTCAAACCTAAGGATGAATTGATCCGTTACATAGGCGAAGATATCGACAATTCATTTATAAAGGCTTCAATCGCCAACTGTCATTTCGATCTTCCTGAAGGAAGCCGGGAAAAGCTAAAAGTGGTTTTTACATCCCTTCATGGTACATCTATCACATTGATACCTGAAACTTTAAAGCGTGCCGGATATAGCCAGGTTTTTATCGTTGAGGAACAAGCGACCCCCGATGGTGATTTCCCAACAGTTGAATCACCAAACCCCGAAGAACCGGCAGCCCTCAAAATGGCCACGGATCTGGCAGAGGAAAAGGAAGCGGATATCGTTATAGGAACCGACCCCGATAGTGACAGGATTGGCATAGCTGTGCGTGACCTCGAGGGAAATATGGTGCTCTTAAACGGCAATCAGACCATGGTTCTGATGACCGACTTCCTGCTGAAGCATTGGAAAACCCATGGACGTATAAAAGGACGTGAATTCATCGGCTCAACAATTGTTTCAACGCCAATGGTCGAGCAGTTAGCCAAAGCCTATGGCGTAGAATACAAAGAAGGCCTGACCGGATTTAAATGGATCGCTAAAATGATCCGGGATTTTCCCGAATTGAATTTTATCGGTGGCGGGGAAGAAAGCTTCGGATATATGGTCGGTGATTTTGTAAGGGATAAGGATGCGGTTACCGCTGCCCTACTCGCCTGCGAAATAGCGGCTCATGCCAAATCGAATGATTCATCATTCTTTAAAGAATTGATAAACCTTTATGTAGAACATGGCTATTACAAGGAGCGCCTTGTATCCCTGACTAAAAAAGGTATTGAAGGTGCCGAGGCCATTAAACAGATGATGATCGATGCCAGGGACAAACCATTTGAGCGTTTGGATGGTTCCAAGGTGAGCCGTATAGAGGATTACCAGTCGTCTGTTTCAAAAAATCTATTGACTGGAGAAGAATCCACAATAAACATTCCCAAATCGAATGTACTCATTTATTATACCGAGGATGGTAGCAAGATCGCCCTCCGTCCCAGTGGTACGGAGCCCAAGATAAAATTTTACGTGAGTGTGAACTCCGATCTGGATGCTCCTGATGATTATATAGACACAGGACAGCAACTGGAAACCAAGATCGACAGGATACTGCGGGATATGAATTTGAACTAAATGGAGTATTTAAAGAAACTCTCTTACTTCATAACACCTTATAAGCGTTATGGCGTACTGAACGTAGTCTGCAATGTCTTTTATGCCCTGTTCAGTACCCTGGCCATGGTCTCGCTCATGCCGATGATCAATGTGCTGTTCGGTGAAGGTGAAAAGGTTTATATCAAGCCGGTTTATGAGGGATTGAACGGCATTAAAACCTATGTTCAGGACATCATGAATTATTTCATCACCACAACTACCGATGCTCATGGCGCCCAGCGTGCACTGCTTTATATGATAGTACTTATCATCAGCCTTTTCCTCTTAAAAAATCTTTTTAATTACCTGGCCCTGTATTTCATTACCTTTCTTCGGAACGGTGTGCTGAAGGACCTGAGAAATGCAATTTATCGCAAAGTCACCACCTTGCCGATCTCCTATTATTCCGAACAAAAGAAAGGTGATATTATCGCCAGGATTTCCGGTGATGTTAATGAAGTAAAAAATTCCCTGCTCGCGGTTTTGGAATTGATCATCAAGGAACCGCTAACCATACTGTTTGCCATCCTGGCCATGTTCGCCATTTCGGTGAAATTGACGGTGTTTGTATTCATCTTTATACCGGTGGCCGGATTAATTATTTCCCGGATCGGTAAGAGCCTGAAGCGGAAATCAGACCGCGTTCAAAAAGAACAGGGGGAATTCCTTTCGACTCTTGAAGAAACCCTGAGCGGTTTAAAGGTCATTAAGGGATTTAATGCCGAGGATCAGTTTCAGAAAAAATTCGACGCATCAACACAACGATTCTACAGGTTTTCAAATATACTGATGAACCGACAGAACCTGGCGTCACCCACAAGTGAATTCCTCGGCATACTCACCATTGCAGCACTATTATGGTATGGTGGAAGCATGGTTTTAGTAGAACAGACACTCTCCGGAGGGGCATTCATCGGTTATATGGCCCTGGCCTATCAAATCCTTACCCCGGCTAAGGCCATTTCCAAGGCATCGTATAAGGTAAAGGCCGGCAATGCAGCGGCAGACCGTGTGCTTCAAATACTGGACACTGGATCCGCCTTAGAGGATAAAGCCGACGCCACTGATAAGACCGAATTCTCCGATAGGATTTTACTGGAAAATATCGGATTCAAATATGATGATGATCCCGTATTGAATGATTTATCAATAGGTATTAAAAAAGGAATGACCTTAGCCCTCGTCGGTCAATCGGGAAGTGGAAAATCGACTGTTGCTAATTTGATCATGCGCTTCTACGATGTTCAGGAAGGCCGCATTTTAATAGATGGTGTGGATATCAGGGATATGACTAAATTTTCTCTTCGACGTCTGATCGGACTGGTAACGCAAGATTCCATTCTTTTTAATGATTCGGTAAAAAACAATATTCTTTTAGGTAAACCGGAAGCCACCGACGATGAGATCATCGAAGCGCTAAAAGTCGCGAATGCCTGGGAATTCGTAAAAGACCTTCCACAAGGCATCAATACCAATATTGGAGATGCGGGAAATAAATTGTCCGGCGGACAGAAACAACGGTTGAGTATTGCCAGAGCCGTTATCAAGAATCCACCTATAATGATACTCGATGAGGCCACCTCTGCCCTTGATACCGAAAGCGAGCGCCTGGTGCAGCAGGCTTTGGAGAATATGATGAAAAACAGAACTTCAATAGTTATAGCCCACAGACTTTCTACAATTCAGAGTGCAGATAACATAATAGTTATGCAAAAGGGCAAGATCGTCGAACAAGGCAGGCACAAGGAACTTCTCGCCAAAACTGGCACCTACAAGAACCTGGTCGAAATGCAATCCTTCCAATAAAAAAGAGACGAACATCAGTCCGCCTCTTTCGCCATGAATTACCACATTTGGGGAAATGGTAACATCAAGTCGGTTAAGCGATGTAAAACTAACGCATTTCTACCTATTTTACAAAAAAAATATGCATTTTATCGATTATTATATGCTTTTCATCGATATTTTTTAATTTAATATCCTGTATTTCAGGGTTTTAAAATTTTAATGTTTTTTTTATAAAAAATCTGTATTTCGAGCTTAAACTTTTCTAATTTATCCCAGTCTAAATAAGGAAATCATCAATTGCGTGAATACCGACGACGAACTGATAGCGAATCTTAAATCGCCCGAATCCCGCGAACAAGGCTTCAGAGAGCTGATGACGCTGTATAAGGAGCGGCTGTACTGGCATATACGGAAGATAGTCTATTCCCATGATGATGCAGACGATGTGCTACAGAATACATTCATTAAAATTTATAGGAATATCGACGGTTTTAAAGGTCAGAGCAAACTCTACTCCTGGATGTATCGCATAGCGACCAACGAAGCCATTTCACATATAAATGCCAATGCCAAACGCATGAAAATATCGAGCGAGGAGGTTCAGGAGCAGGCTGTGCAAAACCTTAAAGCCGATATCTATTTTGATGGAGACGAGATTCAGTTGAAGCTTCAGCAAGCCATCGCCACTTTACCACAGAAGCAGCAATTGGTTTTCAATATGAAATACTTCGATGATCTGAAATATAAAGACATGTCTGAGATCCTTGAGACCAGCGAAGGCGCCTTGAAGGCCTCGTATCATCACGCGGTTAAAAAAATTGAGAGTTTTCTCACCAAAGATTAAACCTTTTAGTATAACTTGAGTCAAAACTTGTAATGAGTAAACCTTTAAACGACATAAATGAACCGGGATTCAAGTCTCCGGATGGCTATTTCGAAAATTTCGAGGAAGCATTGCTTGCGCGAATCAAGACTGAGGAGCTTAAGCGATCTGTAGACGACCATGGTCACCGGTTACCTGAGGATTACTTCAGCTCGTTTGAAGACCGGGTGATGGATAAATTGACTCCTGCGCAAACAAAGGTCATTCCTTTGTTTAACAGGAAAAAATTATACTATGTTTCCGGAATTGCGGCCGCCATCATTATTCTTGTCGCCGTGTTCGTTAATCGAGGCGAAACAGCTGATGGCACGCTTAACTATGAAACCGTTGAAAATTACATAATCGAACAGGATGTCAGTGCGTATGAGATTGCTTCGCTGCTTACCGAAGAAGAGATCGACGCGATCGGGCTTGAGATTATTTCTGATGAAATGACAGATGAAACCCTGGAAGACTACCTTTTGAATAACATAGAATTAGAAGAGATTATAGAACAATAATACTAAGGGCAATGAAACGATTAATTTTACCAGTACTCCTACTTATGATGACCCTGGCGAGTTGGGCGCAACCCGGTGAGCAGCAGATGCAGGAACGCATCAAGGCACAGAAAGTGGCCTTTATTACAGAGCGATTAAACCTGTCGTCTGAAGAAGCCCAGAATTTCTGGCCGATTTATAATGCCTACGAGGCGAAGATCAATGATATGAGACAAAACGATCTCAGGGAGGTCAGGCAAGCCATGCGCCGTGGTAGCCTTTCCGATAAGGAAGCTCAGGATCTTCTGGACCGGTTTATGGCCGTTGAAGATAAGATGCATGAAACCAAGAAACAACTGGTGAAAGACCTTAGCGGAACTCTTCCTCCTCAAAAAATAATTCAGCTCAAATCAGCTGAAGATGCGTTCAACAGAAAGCTGCTTGAAATGCTGAAGCAACGCCGAGAAAAAATGCAGAACCGGCGTAATAAGAACATCCCTTAAATAAGAGGCCATTGGCCTCTTTTTTATTTGAATAACAGTTTACTCACGCGGCCCTTACCCGCGGCAAAGGCCGTACTATCATTCAAGAACCGTATGGTATAGAATTCACTTTCACTGAGTTGGATCCAATTAAATCCTCCATCATTACTAACATCTACACCGTCAAATCCAACAGCCACCAGGCCGTTACCCCGGCTTCCCGGGATAAATTGCACACAACTCCGGTAACCGGGACCTCCGTCTATTAATTTCCAGGTTTTTCCGCCATCTTCTGTCCGCATCTTATTCCCGAAATTACTTTCCGGATCTGTATAATCACCGCCAATGGCATATCCGATCTGTTCATTGTAAAAATCGATAGAATATATGCCGGTGGTGGGTTTGCCCTGAAGAATGGGCGTTTCATATATCGCCCAGGTATTTCCCTTATCAGGGGTAAATAGTATACTGCTCTTCATACCGCCGGTTGCAACCCAGGCCTTGTCGCCATAAATGGCGATATTGGTGTCACTTGCTGCGAATGCAGCTTCACCCGGCTCAGCTTCCGGCAGATCAGAACAAGGCAATTTAATCCAATTTCTTCCACCATCCCTTGTGATGATTATACTCATGCAGTCGTCTGTAGGATCCCCTATGGCTAAACCCTCCTCGGCATTCCAGAACTCCATGGAATCGTAAAATACCTTCTCGTGATCTTCCTTGTAAACCACGATTTCATGCCCGGCCTCTAGGCTGAACAAAAGGGCGGGATTGCCAATGGCCAAGCCATATCCCATATTATCGCCTACCGCTAAAGCGCGAAAGTTGGGCTTAATGGTATCGTATTCCAGTTCGACCATAGGAGGCATGATATATTCGCCACTTCCGGGCAGGATATCATTCCCCGGATTAAAGAAAGATCCGAACCGGCCATCGGAAGTCAGAAATGCAGCTCCTTCAACGCCTTTTAAGACCTCAAGTGCACGCACATTTATGCTGCTATCGATAAGGATATTCCTGATCTCTACATCCGAGATACTGATAAAGGACGCCTCCGGGGTTTCCCCGCAGGAAAAAACCATAATTAAGGCAACAATGGTGATACAGCATATGTTTTTCATAGTATTTAAATGTAATTAAATAAATCTACCTTTGCCATCACATTTAGCCCATATGCGTTTACACAGAAATCTTTGCCTGGCGGTTATAGACGGTCTTCACGACATTTTCAATTCGGGATACTATGCCGATAAGGTGGTTCAAATTCTTCTCAAACGTGATAAACGCTGGGGTAGCCGGGATCGGGGCTTCATAGCAGAGACCATATATGAAATTGTACGCTACAAGCGTCTTTATGCTGAAATCGCTGATGTTAAAGGACCCTTCAGCCGTCCGGACCTCTGGCGAATTCTCGCCGTATGGGTTGTGCTAAAGGGTATTCCACTACCCGATTGGGATTATTTCTCAAAGGTGCCTAAACGCCGGATCAAGGGACGGTTTGATGAGCTTTCAAATATCCGGAAATTCAGGGAGTCCGTGCCGGACTGGCTTGATGAACTCGGCTCTTCGGAATTGGGTGAGGGCACCTGGACAAAGGAACTCCATGCGCTTAATAAACAAGCTGATGTCATCCTAAGGGTCAATACCCTAAAGACTTCCAAAGAAAAACTGATAGACATCCTGCAAAACGAGGGCATTGAAACCTCAGCTATTCCAGGGTATCCGAGCGCTTTAAAACTCAGTAAACGCGCTAATGTTTTTAAAACCAAAGCTTTTAAAAACGGTCTTTTTGAAGTACAGGACGCCTCCTCTCAATTGGTCGCACCTTTTCTCGAGGTCAAGCCCGGGATGCGAGTGGTTGATTGTTGCGCCGGCGCCGGTGGAAAAACATTACATCTAGCGGCGCTTATGCAAAATAAGGGTCAACTGATCGCAATGGACATCCATCAAAATAAACTCCGGGAACTGAAGTTAAGGGCCAGGCGAAATGGTGTTCATAATGTATCGATCCGGCCTATTGATTCGACCAAACCGATTAAAAAATTATACGACAAAGCCGATGCTGTTTTAATCGACGCACCATGCTCTGGATTAGGCGTACTTAAGCGAAATCCTGACGCTAAATGGAAACTCGATCGTAATTTTCTGGACCGTGTTCGTACCATCCAAAAAGACATTCTGCAGCGATATTCTAAAATGGTAAAGCCCGGCGGAAAGCTGGTTTATGCCAGCTGTTCTATCCTGCCCTCTGAAAACCAGGACCAGGTTAATAATTTTTTGAACTCAGAGCCCGGAAAAGACTTTATATTTGTAAAGGAACAGACCATTCTATCCAGTGAATCGGGATATGATGGTTTTTACATGGCGCAATTAATAAGAAAATCAGAATGAAATACCTCCATCTCTTGCTTATACTATTTACCGGATGGTCATTTGCACAACCTCCGGCCGGATATTATGAGTCTGCTAACGGACTTACGGGCTATGCCTTGAAATCGGCCCTGGAATCTATTATCGATAGTGTCGATGATGGCAATGGTCAACCTTTTCATGATATAACGTTGACTTACAGTCAATTATGGACCCTCTATGAAACCTCTGATGTTCGACCCGACGGTTTTGTTTGGGAGATGTACAGCAATTGTGATTTCACATTTGTTACCGATCAGGACACAGGTACCGGCGGCGGGAGTGAATGCGATAAATTTAACCGGGAGCATACCTTTGCCCGGAGTTGGTTTGATAACGACACCGATCATCCCATTTTTGCCGATGCCTTCCACGTGATCCCGTCTGATAAAAAAGTTAATGCCGAACGCGGCAATTTGGCTTTCGGAGAGGTGGCATCACCCATTTATACATCACTTAACGGAACGCTTATCGGTTCAAGTAGTCTTTCAGGTCCTGCAGGTAATGTATTTGAACCGATTGACACTTACAAAGGTGACATTGCCCGCGGGTTGTTCTATCTTGCCGTCAGGTACCAGGATGATATTGCGAGCTGGGAAGCCAACGATATTGATGGCGATAGCATGCTCGACGGCTCAAGTGATAAGGTCTTTGAACAATGGGCCCTGGATATGTTGTATAGTTGGCACCTCCTTGATCCTGTAAGTCAGAAGGAGATCGACCGGAATAATGCGATTTTCGCGCATCAGGATAACAGAAACCCGTTTATAGATAATCCCCAGTATGTGGAGGACATCTGGGAGGGTACACTGTCGGTAAATGAAGCGGCACCAATTGCCAAAATTCAGATATATCCCAATCCTGTGACCAACGGCTATCTTAATATAAAATCAACAAAAACTGTCAACATGGAGATCTTTAACCTTATCGGTCAGCGTATCATTTTTGAGAGGATCACGCCAAACCACGATAGCATCGACCTCGGTGAGCTTGCTCCAGGATTGTACCTGAT
>JABDPL010000120.1 GCA_013042825.1 Flavobacteriaceae bacterium
TCTGAATCAGCAGGGATATACCGATATCGATATTGAGGACATGTTAGCAGCCGGGCAGATCACCCGCCAAACCTTGAATTACAATTATCTGCCAACGGAATACATACGAATTCCGGTTGATAAGGAGGCTGTTTTGCGTAATGGTATAGTGGCCGAAAAAGATGCCGATCTGATCGTTCCTCATATCGATTTAAAGATCGGCGGTGGGGCCTTATACAAGAACCGCTTACTCATGCTTGATATCGTCGCCAACAACAATTGGGAACGTCCGATATATTTTACCGGCGGAGCCTTTGGCGATGATGATTATATCTGGATGAAAGACTATTTGCAGCTGGATGGCCTGTGCTATAAATTGGTCCCTATTCGAACGCCTGTAGACAGAGCAAATCCTTTTGACATGGGACGGGTTGATTCAGAATTGATGTATGAGATGGTAAAGAGCTGGGATTGGGGCAACAGTGGTGATCCGTCTATCTATCACGATGTCGAAACGCGGAAAAATGGTATTACTTACAGAGGAAACCTCGCGCGATTGATCGAACAGCTTTTGAATGAGGAACAATATGATAAGGCTGAAGAAATAGCTGACCTGGCCATGGAAAAAATGCCAGTCGATATCTTTGAATACTATACGCTGCTTGAACCATATATTATCGCCTATTACGAAGTGGGGTCGGTTGAAAAGGCGAGAAACCTCTTTCAACAGGTGGGTGAGAAATACCAAGAGAAACTGGAATATTTCAGCACATTGCCTATAGACGACCAGGAAGTGTTATTTGAAGAGATCTACATAGATATAGAACGATACAGAGGGTTGGTTGATGCGGTTATCATCAATGATGAAGATTCGGATTACATCCAGTCACAGATGTTGACCTTTAACAATCATCTGAGATTATTCAACCATTTTCTGGGAGATGAAGATGTTGAAGAATTATGGGAAGATGAAGATATACCATCCGACTCCGGACAGATCGAACCATCTGAATAATAATGGTAAAACTCATACCCGTTAGATCCCCGGAATGGCTTAAAAAAGCAACTCAGGGACTGGTATGGAATTTCGAAACCGATCAAAAAGAGGTCTACCTCACCTTTGATGATGGCCCGACTCCTGTTATCACGAACTGGACCCTTGATTTACTCGGTCAATATGATGCCAAGGCCACCTTTTTCTGTGTGGGAAATCAGGTGATATCTAATCCCGCCATATTCGACCGTATAATTAATGAAGGTCATGCCATAGGGAACCATAGCAATGATCATTTGAAAGGATGGAAGGTTTCCACAAAACTTTACCTTGAAAATATCGATCGCGCAGCCATATCTATTCCTTCTAAGCTCTTTAGGCCGCCATATGGTCAGATTACACCTGCCCAGGTTAAAGCCCTTCAAAAAGAAGGCTATGACATAATCATGTGGAGCCTGCTTTCAAAGGATTGGGACAATAGTTTAGATGGTGAAGTTTGTACAAAAAACGTCATCAGCAGAGTTAAACCCGGCGATATTGTGGTATTTCATGATAGTGTAAAAGCGAAAAAAAACCTGATGTTTGCGCTTCCGAAAGTGTTAGATGAATTGAAAGGAAGAGGATATCGCTTTAAACGTATTCCTGAATTAGCCCGATAAGAGTATTGGCATCAAGCTCACCACTTTGCCGCCATTTCATTTCGCCCTTCTTGTAGATAATCAATGTCGGAAGCCCTTTAATACGCAGCGCATCGGCTAATTCCTTATTCTTTTCAACATCGATCTTGATAACCTTGGCCTTATCTCCCAGTGCCGCAGCAACGTCTCTTAAAACAGCATGCATGGCCTTCGATTCGTCATTCCATTCAGTGAAGAAGTCAAGTAAGACAGGAATATCTACATCGATTAGTTCCCCAAATTTCGACATACTTTAAACTTTTAAGTGAAATGCCCTATTACAAATATAACATTTCCTGTTAATTAAGCCTCTTTTACACCTTTTTTAAGCTCGATAACCGATATTTCAGGCCATATGCCAACACGGCCCGGAAACGCCAGATAACCGAACCCTCGGTTAACATTAATGTACTGCCCCAATTTCTCATATATCCCGGCCCATTGCTTGTAACGCCATTTAACCGGACTCCACTTGAGCAATCCTGGAATTTCAATACCGAACTGCATGCCGTGCGTATGACCGCTTAAGGTCAGGTGAAAATTTTTGTCAGCGTCAACCACCTCAGCTTCCCAATGGGAAGGATCGTGGCTTAACAATATTGTAAAATCATCTCTATCCAAAGCGGATACGGCTTTCGCAAGGTCGCCTGCTTTTTTAAAACCGCCTTTACCCCAGTTCTCCACTCCAACCATTGCCAGGCGCTGGCCGTCACGTTCGATATATCGATGTTCATTCATCAAAAGATTGAATCCGATCTCTCCCTGGATTTGCTTTAATCTCTCAAGATTATCGACCTTGGCTTTCTCGCTCTCCCAACGTATATAGTCCCCGTAATCGTGATTGCCTAAAACCGAGTACATACCGTCCCTGGCCTCTAACTTTTTAAACATCTCCATGTAGGGAAGCATCTCATCAGCCTTGTTATTTACCATATCGCCTGTAAAGCAAATAGCATCGCTTTTCTGTTCATTGATCAAATCTATGGCATATTCAACCTTTGCTGGATTGTCAAAACTTCCGGAATGAATATCACTGATCTGGGTTAAACGAAAACCGTCGAAAGCATCAGGCAAATCCTCAAAATAAAGGGTGTAATTAAGAACGCGGAAATTATATTTTCCCCTGTATATTCCATAGAGGAAAGAAGCAAGGGGAATCGCTGCCAGACCAAGGGCTAACTGTGAGATAAAACGCCGGCGTCCCGACCAGGCTCCCTCATCCTCACCTATGCCAAATCCTTTTTTAACCCCGAATGAAAATACCCTTACCACGTCTTCGCCAAACAGTATCATCAACAGGAATAGCTTGGGCACCAATATAGTCACCAGAAATGCAAAGGCATAACCATGTGAATGCGAGAATCCATCACTCCTGCTGAATCCGAAATAATGATAAACAAAGTTTCCGATTACAAGAAGACTTAGGATCCAGTAAGCCCAGTGTATATATTGGTTCCTGGTAACAGTTTTCAAAGCCTGAAATGCGTACAGGTCAATAACCCCAAAAACCACCAGGAAAATAAGCCATCGAATCATCCTCTGAATTTAGGATGTAAAGATATTAATTCCATAGGGCACAAATCTTATGAAAGTGTTAAAGAAACTAAGGTTTTCAAGCCTTCAATGCTGTAATATAAGACGAGATTATAAGCGGATCGGAATGCATTTTACCGGGGCCTTCAGATGTCATCCGCCTAGCAGAACTATGAATCTCCCTGAAACCTGCTGTCCTGAACGCCTTCGTATGATCAGGAATTAATCCCCCGCCGGGAAGAATTATCAGATCATTACCCGCCATTTTCTGTAATTTCTTTAATTCTGTCAAACCGTCCAGGGCAATCGATTGGCCGGCCGATGAGAGTATGCGGTTTACACCAATTGACCGGAGTACCCTAAGGGCCTCGTACTTATCCTGAATTAAGTCAAATGCGCGGTGGAATGTAAACTCTAATGCACCTGCCCGTTGTACAAGGATATTTGTTCTTTCAATATCCAGGGTATTTTCGGCTTGAAGAATTCCGGAAACTATACCATGGGCCCCCGTTTCTTTGGCCAGGTCGATCGCGCTCAACATTTCTTCGAATTCAACATCTGAATAAACAAAGTCCGCTGCACGTGGCCTTATAAGAACAAATACCGGTATGTCGACCAGCGCCAACAGCTGCTTCAATGTTGGTATTTCAGGTGTCAGGCCACCGCATTCAAGGTTTTGGCAGAGTTCAATGCGATGAGCACCGGCCCTATTGGCATTTAATGCTGATTCCAGTGATCCTGCACATATTTCCAGCTTCATATCAATTGACTATGATCTCATCGATAAAGGTCCAGGCCGGATTTCCTTCCCCCTGCCGGCCCTGAGGAATTATTCCATAGGAGGGAATTTTAATCTCGATATAACGGGTCTCATATGAGACAGGAATAGTGATCTTCACAAGCCGTTCTTTTGTTTTTCTAATTGTGAGAGGAATTTCCTCCCGGTCGGTTTTGAGCTTCAGGGTTTCCGGAGCATAAATCCATTGACCATTAGCATTAAAAAAACGCGTTGAAATTGAATTAACCATGGTTAACTCCCCCAGATCTATTGTAATGTTCAGGTCATCTCCCCAGAATCCCAACCATTCGCTGTCGCCATAGCGTTTTTCACTTCCCGAAATACCATTGGTGAGCGCTTGAACACCCCCTGCATCGTAGGACTGATGCGGATTTACATTCAGCATTGCCTTATGTCCGAAACCCTTGTGAAATAACACTTCCTCTTCAAAACTGGATTTAAGATGTTCCATTTCATCAAAAACTGCTGCTTTAATGGTCATTGTTTTATCTACCTGAATAGGTTTTGTATACACTTCGGAATTAGGTTTAGGAGATGATTTATCCACGGTATATCGTATTTCTGCTGAATTCGATTCAGTTTCCAAATATAATTTTCCCGCAGCAGGACTTGCCGCCATTCTTGGGGTGATCTCATGCAGGTGATTAGCAAAATTGTAG
>JABDPL010000123.1 GCA_013042825.1 Flavobacteriaceae bacterium
GTACAATATGGGCAAGAGATTGGAACCCGAGGCATTTGTTAAAGTTTTGGATTCCATGAGAGAGAAAAGACGGGAAAAACTGGCAGCCTTTAAAACGAAATATAGCTTTACTCCGCTGTTTGACAAAGTATCCAATGCTTGCATCGATTATGATTACTATGCGCACAAGGAGATCTACCCTTTCAGATACCTCGGAAAGAAATATGTGAATCAAGACATGATGCCGGAGGGTTATTTCGATTTTAGAAACGAGGTAGACTACGGCGATGAGGCGCTCAAGGATTTTTACCCCTATTATAATTTCCTGTTTCCCCACTTTAATAACCTGGCCATGAGCCATTATATGGGAAAAACAAATGATTCCTTGTTTAACAGGAATTCGGTGCATTACCATATGAGTAAATTGAGATTGATCGACAGTTTAATAGGAAATGAGTCGGTGAAGAATAATTTATTGAAATACTCCACCCGTAATTTCTTGTCGAATTCTACCTCTGAAAAGGATCGCGATGTTGTTTACAGCTCTTTCATGGAGAAGTGTTCAAATACCGAATATTCCGACTATATCAGTGATTTCTACGGAACCTTGAAGTCCCTGCAACCCGGACAGGAAATTCCTGACCTGAAACTCGTGGACTCGTGGAATACGGTTATCGGACTTCATGACCTGCCTGACAAACCCACCGTGCTTTACTTTTGGACCAAGGCGAATCGTATGCATGCCGCCGATAGTCATTCCAAGGTTTATGAATTAAGGGATCGGTATCCCGATATGAATTTTGTATCGGTTAATGTTAATGCGCAGCAATTCTCAAGTTGGAGGCGGATGTTAGACCAATATCAGTTTGACACCACCCATGAATTCATGTTGAAAGATCCTGAAACTGCAGTAAAGCACATGGCCTTATACAGCGTATATCGCGTTGTATTGTTGGATAAGGATAAAAACATCGTTCACCCCAATTTGAACCTCTTCAGATCGGAATTGGAAGATTACCTGAGTAAAATTTCTCCTAAAGCATTTTAGAGCGGGATCAGTTTCCCTTGTTGTGATCGGCGAGAAACTTCTCCAGACCGATGTCGGTCAGCGGGTGTTTCAGCAACCCTAATATCGAATGCAACGGGCCTGTCATGACATCGGCACCGATCCTCGCACAGTCGATAACATGCATGGTGTGCCTTATTGAAGCCGCAAGAATCTGTGTATTGAATCCGTAATTGTCATATATCAACCTGATCTCACTCAATAAACCCATGCCATCGGAAGAGATATCATCTAGACGACCCAAAAACGGGGATACATAAGTTGCACCTGCCTTGGCAGCTAGAATAGCCTGACCTGGTGAGAAGACCAAAGTCACATTAGTCTTTACACCTTTATTCGAAAAATATGTGCACGCCTTCACACCGTCTTTTATCATGGGTAGTTTGATCACGATCTGCTCATGAAGGGCAGCCAGTTCCTCACCTTCTCTTATCATACCCTCGAGATCAGTCGCGATAACCTCTGCAGAAACATCACCATCCACTATTTCACAAATAGCCTTATAGTGACTCATGATATTCTCTTTTCCTGTAATGCCTTCCTTGGCCATGAGGGAAGGATTGGTGGTCACACCATCTAAAATACCAAGGTCCTGGGCCTCTTTGATATGTTCTAAATTAGCTGTATCGATAAAAAACTTCATGATCTGAATTTCGGATTAAACACTGGGCGAATTTACAATTAATAGAAGCTTTCAGAATTGAAAAAAGACAAAATATATTAACAAAATGTCAAGAGTAATCAACTACAACTTATGATGTCTGAGCAAAAGTTTTTCAAACCATTTTTGCGGAAGGATCCGCTTTAGTCTGATTGAGAATTTCTGCATAAAGGCACCAACCAGGTAATGCGGTTTAGGATGGGCCGTGTTGATTATGCGGTAAACCAATTTTGCCACATCCATAGGATCGTTGCCGGCATCTACATCCTCATCAATCGCGCGCAAGACTTTACCATATGATTCTGAATAAGGCGATTCATCATGCACAGGCTCATGGTATCGTCCTGAAGCTATATTTGTTGCGAAATCACCCGGTGCAATATTTGCAATCTTAATATTGAATTCCTTGACTTCCATGCGCACGGCCTCAACGATAAGCTCAAGCGCTGCCTTTCCTGCACTGTAAACACCGCGATATGGCAATCCTATATAGGCTGCTATTGAGGTGATATTGATAATAATCCCGGCATTCTGCTGCCGCATAACTGGTATCGCCCCTTTCATCAGGTTTAAGGGACCGAAGAAGTTAGTATCGAAGTTTTTTCTGATCTCCAAACCGGGAATTTCTTCTACAGGACCTGTAATACCGGCTCCCGCATTATTGATAAGAATATCTAAACGATCCTCTCTGGTCATCAATTCTTCGAGACAAAAATTAATTGAAGTGATATCGTTAACATCCAATTCCAAAAGTTCAACTTTTGAATCCGGATATTTCTCAGGATTCCTGCTTGTGCCATATACTTTGAACCCCTTTTCGTGTAAAAATTCACAGATCGACCGGCCAATGCCCGATGAGCCTCCAGTAACCAATACAACTTTAGACATATCGCATTTTGTATTAAAATTACGATTAATTCATTAGAAATTGGGCATAAAAAAAGGCAAGCTACCTACATCACACCGCTACAACCGTTTACCTTTGCTGCGTTCCCGCCCTGGAGGATTCAACAGGAGCTGGTTGTGTAGGACTTGCCTCATGCAAAGATACGCCAAATTAAAAATATCAGAAGCATTTTTTTAATTGATTTTATATAGATAACTTCGACCTTCCATCGCATTCATCATGAGTTCCAAATTGTATTTTTTTCCAATAGCCCTGCTGTTGATTATGATCAGTTGCAAAACCGAGCAAGGGCACCAAGGCTCCGATTTCAGCATTACTACAAACGTCAGGAAAAACGTTGTTCCCATCGGGCAACCTTTATCGATTTCCATTGAAAATTCCAAAGGCCATAAAATCGATTCTGTGAGATATTTTATTCATGGACGTGACTATAGTAATGGTGCGATTTTATCCGGTTTTAAACTGGGTAAACAGCAGCTTGAAGCAGAGATTTATTATGACAATACTTCAGAACGCATCTCGACCAATCTAACGATACTGAATAACAAAGGACCTGTGGTTTATAATTTTGAGGTGCTGAACAGCTATCCGCATGACATCACCTCCTACACACAGGGACTTGAATTTCATAATGGCCGTCTATATGAGAGCACCGGACAATTGGGCGAGTCGAAACTTAGAGCAATCGATCACAAAACCGGTGATATCTTACAAAATATCGATCTTAAAGCCGATTATTTTGGTGAAGGCCTGACGATAACCAACAATAAGGTATTCCAGTTGACCTGGCGAAGCGGAATGGGCTTGATCTATGACCTGCCAGACCTTCAACGCCTTGGCAGCTTTAAGTATGGCAACAGTAAGGAAGGTTGGGGCCTGTGCCATGATGATAATTATATCTATAAGTCTGATGGTACAGAGAACATTTGGCTGCTCGATCCTGATACCCTGAAGGAGGTTGATAGAATCCAGGTCTATACCCATAAGGGTAAGATCGTCGGGCTGAACGAGCTTGAATGGATCAACGGAAAAATATACGCCAACCGTTATCAGAAAAATGGAGTCGCTATAATAAATCCCGTGAACGGTGCCATTGAAGGTGTTATCGATTTTTCTCCTCTGCGGAAAAAAGTCAAACAACATGCAAAGTTAGACGTGTTGAACGGTATAGCCTTTAATCCGGAGTCTCAAACTATTTTTGTCACAGGCAAGAATTGGGACACCCTTTTCGAAGTAGAGATCGTAGACTGATGAAATATTATACCACAACCCTGGAGGTTGAGCATGAAGATCTGGATGCCCTAAACCACGTTAATAATGTGCGTTATGTTCAATGGGTGCAGGATGTTGCCGGAGCGCACTGGAACAGCATGGCCACTTCAGAAATGAAAAAGCGATATTTTTGGGTGGTTATCAGGCATACGGTTGACTATAAGTCCCCAGCCCAACTTCATGATTTCATCAACGTCAGAACCTTCGTCGAGAAATCGGAAGGCGCCACCTCGACCAGGATTGTTGAGATGTTCAACAGCGAGACCGATAAGCTTATCATGCGGGCCGAAACCATCTGGTGCCTGATAAGCAGGAGGTCAAAACGTCCGGTACGCATAACCGATGAAATTGTGAAATTATTCAATTAAAATGATCAGACATATACGTTTTGGTCAATCTAAAAGTTATATTTTTACCCAGTAAAACATGTTTGGATGAAACGCTTTCCCATTGTTATTCTTATCTGCGTGATCCTGTCCTTCTGGAGTTCCTGTAGAAAGGACTTCGAATTCAGTCCCAGTACGGGTAATCTCGAATTTTCCAAGGATACGGTTTACCTGGATACCGTATTTACAAACATCGGATCAAGCACCTATAATCTCAAGGTATATAACCGCAGCGAAAATGACATCCTTATCCCTACCTTAAGGCTTGGCGAAGGACAGAATTCTATGTACAGATTGAATGTTGACGGATTAACGGGAACTGGGGCAATAGCTGGAAAAGAATTTGAAAATATCGAACTTCTGGCTAAGGACAGCATGTATATTTTCATAGAAACCACAATCGATATTGAAACCCTCGCGTCCTCGGAAACCCAATTTTTATATACCGATATTATTGAATTCGACTCAGGAAGTAACCGTCAAACCGTTGAGCTGGTAACCCTGGTGAAAGATGCTGTTTTTATTTATCCGCAGCGGTTCCTCGATAATCAAACCGGTGATTATATAATAGAGACCCTTGTTTTCGATGTTGATGGGGACGGTACAGACGATGAAACTACTATACAAGGCCGCTTTCTGGAGCCGGATGAATTGAATTTTACCGATGAGAGGCCCTATGTGATCTATGGCTACGCAGCTGTAGATTCTGGAGACGAACTGGTAATCGATGCCGGAGCCCGGGTCCATTTCCATGCAAATTCCGGTCTTTTGATCACGTCAGGAGGCTCCCTGAAGGTCAATGGAGAACCGAGTACGGATACAGAAGTCCTTGAAGGCGAGGTGATCTTTGAGGGTGACCGGCTTGAACCCGGTTTTGCTGAGGTGCCCGGACAG
>JABDPL010000125.1 GCA_013042825.1 Flavobacteriaceae bacterium
GATAAGGGTATCGGGCATGGGATGAAATAAAAAGGGAATATTCAGATGACTACAGTGCTCCCTTAATCGTGTTGCGATGGCAGCGATCAACATACTCTTTCCGGTACCAGGAATTCCATAACCCATAAAAACGGGCATGAATCCGCCGAGTTCCTGGAATGGATTCTTTTTTTCATTGAAATCATAACTCAGCAACCGCTCGGTAAGCCGCCTTGCGAAATGCTTGGCATCCCGGTTACCTACAATTTGCTCAAACTGGATCTGGTTGAATTCAACACTCTTTGCAGCTCCGGCAAAAACATTACTCCAACCGGCAACAGCAAAATCGGAATTCTCCAATTTATATGTCCTGTCGGTAATGGTATCGGTATATTCAAGAGATCCTTTGCGAAGCTGAATCTCATCTATAAGGGCCTCGAAGAACACCACTGTAAAATCGATAACATCCTGATCGCTCAGTACGATTTCGGGATGGCTGAGG
Organism: Flavobacteriaceae bacterium; assembly: GCA_013042825.1. Taxonomy (GTDB): domain Bacteria; phylum Bacteroidota; class Bacteroidia; order Flavobacteriales; family Flavobacteriaceae; genus SHLJ01. Next base: position 482 of record JABDPL010000125.1, read on the forward strand.
TATTTATCATAATAGAACAAACAACAGGAGATGCCTTTTAAAGGCGTCATGACCGAAACTTCCGGAATACCTGCAAATTTATTCTTCATGACACTGAGATCATCTGATGCATAAGGGTTAAGATCATGAAGTATCTTGTAAGCAATCGAGAAAAGCATAAAGGCTGTTGCTGTATGCATCTTGCTCTCGTATTGCCGTTTCCCTGATTGGTCTAGAACATCCCTTTTTTCAACCAGGCTGGAAAGACCTGAGGAATCGGCATAGCTGTCCTTAATCCATATGCCCAGGGTGATACCCTCCTGAAGTGCATACAACGCATGGTTCAAATTAAGCGGTATGGCCACAGATTCGGGCAATAAGCGTTTTTTTAAAGCCAGAATGGTCTTTGAAACCGAAACCACATCTATATTTCCATTGCCACCTTTGGCTCTTGACAAATACAATAAGATGGAATCGTCAGTGTCTTCCTTTTCCCTATTCCTGGCCCTCTGGCCCTGCTCCCATTGAACACTTTTTATGTAAGAGGTCGCTTCCTCGCGGAGTTGATCCAGTTCATTTAATTTTATCGGAAATGTTGAGCTGTGTTCCATGAAATTTTATATTCAAATCTCTATTTAATATCATCAATAACCAGATCGGCTACTTGTATAGGTGGTTTGGCCAGGCCATCCATGATCTCGGGAGTTTTGCTGTAGAGCATCTGTATGATACGGTGGGGTGCAAAGATGTAATCCTGCTTGACCACCTGGCCCCATTTCTGCAATTTCTGTTTGCTGAAGAAACTGCCTTCTACAAATTCACTTCCCGATCTTACCTCGTCCATGGTGAACGACATGGCGTATGACTCCAGGGGAATCTGCTTCTTGCTTATCCCCTCTAAAATAGCATGTGTCATTTCGTTCTCATCCTTGGCAAACACATTATGTAAAGGACCGAGATCTATGCGCCTGATTATCTTCGGAAAAACATCGGGTAATTTACGGTCTATGGCATATGCCATACCATCTAATGGCATCTCCCTGTCCGCGGCCTGCTTCAGGGCCTCATATATCTTCATTTTGTATTTTTCGACCTTAGAGCCCTCATAATTAAAATACATGAAGCATATGAAGGGCCTGTTATGCGAGACATCATAAAAGCTCCAGCTCGTCATATAATCACCATTGGTTCCCTCAGGGGCCTCTACGATCTTTCCCTGAACAAACCGGTTAAAGATATATTCTTTTCTAACCGATGAATAATAAACAATAGATGCCGCCTGAAACAGATTGCGCTTGCTCACAAGTCTTTTTTGGCGTAAAAGTGTGTCAAGAAATTCATCCTTGAGCCGTTCCACCGATGGCAGTCGCTCAATATACTGATCGCGAAGTTCCAGATCATTGAACAAGTAGCGGAACTCGAGGTAATTCGGAAATCCGGAATCTGTAAGATCGATCTTCATATTGTCCTCATCATCATACATGTACTTCACCCGCATGGCTTCTATGGAATACAACAACAGGTCGCAATACTGTTTGAAGAAAACGACCTCCAGAGAATTACACATCCCTTGTCTTTGCACATTAACGATTAGCTCCTTAAGAGCAAAATCAACCATTTTATGATAGAAGATATACTGCTCCTTCGAGTCAAGTTCTGCAGAATCTAAAGGTGTTACAATCATATTAAGTAGTCTTCAAGACAACTTTTGATCAGCGTTTGGTTTCAGTTTTGATCTCGAATCACATCATATAACAATTCGAAATTCGATAGTGCTCATCGATGAAAGAATGGGCCGGTTTTGATCAGGAAAGTAAATCGCCTTCCTTGGATTCAGGTTCGGGTTCACCGTCTGGACTACCATCAGATGGAATAGCCTCATCGGCCTTGTAATAGGCATCAAAGATCTCTTTCATGTCAATACCGTAGCGCTCGGCGAAGTTCTTCTGAATCTCAGCGTCCTTGGCTCGAATTTCCTGCAGGGCTTCGGCATAAGATTTGTAAACGCCCTGCATGACTTTCTCGTGTACCGGGATGTTATCCATCATTTCCTGACGGGCCTTAGCGCTTGCCGTGTGCATCGCTGCCAGGGTCTCCCCTATGTGCTCATCGGTTTTTACACCCAAATGTTCGAGAATAGCGGCAAATTCCTGATCGGTCCTTGCTTTTAGTGCTACGATGTAGCCATCATAATATTTTAATCGCTCTTCGGTATCAGATTTAAGCTTGGCCCTGTGGGTTTGAAGATTGCTTCGCAGGGAAGTCAATACCTTAATGGTCAGATTGTGTTTGTGCACAAAACTGTCCTTACTGGCTGCCAGGGTTGTATAGGCACTCTTCAATCCTTCGAGTTCCTCGACGGACTGTTCCAGTTTAGTAACCTTTCCAATAGCCTGCGCATATTCTGCCGATTGCTTATCGACGATCTCCTCAAGTTCGGTTCGTGCTTGCTTCAACAGGGCGTATTGCTCTTCGAGTTTGGCCTCAACCTCTTTTTTCTTTTCAAGGGCTTTGGTGTGATTCTTCGTGGCCTCAACGATCGCGTCCTGGAGTTTATCTTCAACTTCCTTTATCTCGATCTCGCGATCCTTTAAACGTTTTACCGCCGCCTGGCTTTTAAATGACAGCTCATTCAACAAAGTCTGAATATCCGCGCTATCGATACGCTGTTGAAACATCGCCTTAGCCCTGTTATCGGCAGAATCCCTATTCTTTTGGGCATCCTTCAATTCCTGCTGAGCGCGTTTGATCTTACTCTTTCTGCCCCATAGATTGTTCCACCAATTGTCTGGCTTGCTTTCCGCTTCGCGTAATTCCTGCTCAGCACGCTCCAGGCGTTTTATGGCATCATCGATTATCTTTTGCTCATCGGCATTGAGGGAAGAGAAATTCTCGAAGATAATCCCGACTTCCTCCTGGTAATCGGTCAGGTCTTTAATAGCATCAAGCAGGGTAACCCTGTCTTTTTCAGCCATATGAACAACATCATCTAAAGTGGCATTCAGTATCCTTTGTCGTACTTCTGGATCGTCTTCCTGTGCCAGTTTCGATTTCATTTGATCGATGGCCTTTCCCCAATTGACATCCACTTTTTCCTGTTCCTGACTGGAATTGGTTTCTAATAAATCAAAATCTTCTGGCATAGGGTTAATA
>JABDPL010000126.1 GCA_013042825.1 Flavobacteriaceae bacterium
GTTGATAAGCGAGTAATCGAATTGATCACCAATACTCACGGGAAATGGATCCCGGCAAAAGACGCTAAGGGCGAAAAAGTGGATCAGGAACTCGTGGTTTCCTTCGGATTGATTGGTTGCTGATAAATAAAATTCCTTCTTGAGTCATGATACTTTTCAGCTGACTCAAGCCAATTCGAGTGAATATTGTATTGCTTTTCCTATATTTTTTATGATCTTTCTACAAAGAATTAATTCCAATATTAATGATCATAAAAGCAATTAAGAATCCGATCATGGTTGTCATTTTAACTCTGTTGATTTTGTCATTTGGTTGTGGCGAATCTGATGATGGTTGGGAACCATTGTTCAATGGTAAGGATTTAGAAGGCTGGCATGTATTCGCTGGTGATGAAACACAGGACGGATGGTCCGTTACAGAGGGAGTTTTAATTTTTGATTTCCAGGATAAGGTCGATACTAAAAGTTCTAATCTGGTTACCGATAAAACCTTTTCAAATTTTGAACTATCTCTTGAATGGAAAATATCTGATCAGGGTAATTCCGGTCTTTTCTGGGGAGTGGTTGAAGATGGTTCATATGATCACCCTTATCAAACAGGGCCAGAAATTCAAATTCTGGATGATAACTGGGAGGAATATATTCAGGAGCGCGGTGATATAAATCGTGCCGGATCGCTTTACGGACTATTGCCTCCCTCAAAGATTATGAGCAAAGGCGCAGGAGAATGGAATCATTTCCTCCTCCATATCGATTATAAAAACAATGATGGGTTTCTTGAATTCAACGGACAAGAGGTCATAAAGTTTCCCTTGCATGGCGACAAATGGGATTCACTTGTTGCGAATTCGTCATTTGCAGGATGGCCGGGATTCGGAAAGTCACCTACCGGGCATATTAGTCTGCAGGACCATGGCGGATGGGTTGAATTTAGAAATATTAAAATCAGGGAGTTAAAAGATCCCCAAAGAGAATAACGACAAACAAGCTAGCGATATGAAAAATACACTTATTCGATTATCATTCCTGATTTGCCTGATGATGGGGTTTCAATGGTCTCATTCTCAACCTGATAACTCCACATTCATCAAAGCAGGTAAGTTGTTTGATTCTGAAAAAGGAGTCCTGTTAGCCGACCAAGTCATCAAGATTAACAGAAACCGGATTTCCGAGGTTGGAACAGAAATCAGTATTCCTGAAGGTTCTACTATTATTGATCTTTCGGAGCATACCGTCCTTCCTGGTTTAATTGATGCTCATACACATATGATGACTCTTGAGGATCTCAATCTTGATCATCCTATGGGTGACAAACTACTTTTTGAAGGAGATGCCCTTCGTGTACTTAGAGGTGCCAAACGGGCCAAATCCTGGTTGGATAACGGATTTACAACTATCAAAGACCTCGGCGATTCGGGAGCATTTCTTGACGTTGCTCTTAAAAAGGCGATAAATGAAGGCACAATGGATGGTCCGAGAATGTTTGTTTCGGGTCCCATTATCATTTCTGAAGGCGGACAGGTTCCAGGTCTGGTTTATAGTCACCGTAACGTTATCGAGGACGAGTATACGATTATAAAAAATGTGGATGAAGCCATTAATGCCGTTCGCAAGCACCTGACCTACGGAGCTGACCTTATAAAGATCTGCGCAAACAATACCCCAAATGTGACCAGCCTGACCATAGATGAGATGAAGGCTATCGTAAAAATGGCTCATCGTTATAATGTTAAGGTTACTGCTCATGCCACAGATGACAGAGCCATTTGGGAGGCCGTTACTGCTGGCGTTGATGGGATTGAACACGGCTATCAGGTTTCAGATACAACCCTGACCCTTATGGCTAAAAAAGGGGTGGTCCTGGTCCCTACTGATATTTCCAGGCCATTGTTCAGTAAGTTATATGACATCGTCGATTTTCAGTGGGACAGGGAAAAGAATATGCAAAGAGCAAAAGACAGGTATACCGACAGGTTGCAGCGTGCTATTAAGGCTGGTGTAACCATTGTAACCGGATCTGACAACTACCTGGACCTTGAAATGCCGCAGGGTGAAGCCGCAAAGCACATACTGATTGCTTACCACGAAGAAGGTATGACATCCACACAAATCCTGCAATCTTCCACCTATCTGTCGGCAAAGTTCATGGGCCGTGAAAATGAACTCGGTGTTATTAAAAAAGGAGCCTATGCCGATATTATTGCCGTTAAAGGTGATATCGAGAACGACTTCGATAATGCCATGTTTAACATGGTCATGGTTATGAAAGACGGCAAGATATATGTGGATAATGACAAACTGGTTGAAGAAATATTTGTGGCAGACAATTTGTTGAGATCATATGAAGGCCAGTATCAACTGAATCCCGATATGGTGATAACTGTTGCCAAAAATGGAAGAATACTAAAGGCGGGAGCTACGGGCCAGGGCGAATATGATTTCTATCCAAAAGATCAGAATGTATTTTATTCCAGCAGTGTAAATCTTCAACTTACCTTCAATAAAAACGGACAAGATGAAATAGAAAGTCTGACCCTTCTAGCTGGTGGTGAAGAGTCCCTTTGTCCGAAAATAAAGGAATGATTAATGTCAGTAATTCCAATGGCTAAATTAGATATATTTGCACCTAAATTTATCTATCAATAAATCCTGGGATGTCTAAAACTAATCAACCT
>JABDPL010000128.1 GCA_013042825.1 Flavobacteriaceae bacterium
ATGATGAATTAAGCGGGGATCTTCTGGCTATAGACATTCGGCAGGCTTTGTATCACTTAGGTGAGATCACCGGTGAGATCACCAATGACGAGCTACTGGGGAATATCTTTGCTAATTTTTGTATCGGAAAATAGATTCTAAAACAGGCCTCGAGTTAATTTTTAAATGCTAACCAAATTAACAACTTAATCCAACGCATTCTTTACCTCATTCAACTTCATTAATAACTCGTCATACCTGTTGTAAGCATCCTTGCCGGGAAGTTGATCTGCCCTGTTGATCATGCTGTACAAATAGGAAATCTGATCGGTGAGTTTGGGTTGCATATAAATACCCTTAGATGTTTGCAGTTGAGTTAGTGTAGCTTTCAATTCCTTTAATTTGGTCTCATCCTTAGTCTTCTTTATTTCTTTTTCCAGAGCATCTTCTAATTTTCTTGATTCTTCCAACAAGGCCATAACCTTTCCTTGAAGCTCGGCTTGTTGGTTTAAATCTTCAGAAGTTCCACCTGCTTTTTGCAATCTTGGATCGATTAAAAGTTCGAACTCCCGGTTAGCTGTCCATTCGCCAACGGTGAGTGTTGCTGTGTAGGTTCCGGGTGGAACTATTGGTCCGTTTTTGTAGCGTTTGTCTTTTTCTTTATGCCAGGCCCCGGTGCTGCTAAAATCCCATTTAAACCGGTTCAATCCTTTCTTGACCGATAAATTTTTACTCGTAATAAATCGTATATCTTCCGTGGCCATGTCCCGTACAACCTTTGCTTGCTCTTTTAGTTTAGTGGTATCGCTTACGATGTGATACACTACCCTTCCAGATGCATTTTTAATCTCAAGTCGAATGGGTTGATCGGGTTTTTCAGCCAGGTAGAAGTCGATTTTAACCGAGGGACGCGGATATTTCGGAGTTGAACTTCCCCAGGAGCCTGCCGGTAAGCGATAGCGATAGGTGTTTTTGGGTTTATACAATACATTTTGTTCGGAACTCTCAGGATCATACTGTCTTAGGGTGGATATATTATTTAAGATCCAGAAGCCTCTTCCCATGGTGCTCAATACGATATCATCCCGATGAATCTTGAGATCGGTTATGGGTGTTACGGGTAAGTTTTGTTGGAATGGTTTCCACTGCTTACCATCATCCAATGACACAAACACACCATATTCGGTACCGGCAAACAGTAAGCCCTCTTTAACTGGGTCTTCCCGGATCACCCGGGTAGGAAAATCCACTGGAATACCGTTGTCTCCATTGGTCAGCAGCTGCCATGACTTACCGTAATTTGTAGTTTTATAAATATATGGTTTGCTATCTCCCAACTGGTATCGCAACACGCTTATGTATGCCTTTGCCGGGTTATGTGGCGAAGGTTCCACCGCATCAACTCTTCCTCCTGAAGGAAGCCCTTTTGGAGTGACTTTGGCCCATGTTTTACCGCCATCTTGAGTAAGGTGAACCGGCCCGTCGTTAGCGCCTACCCAAATGACGCCTTGTTTCACAGGCGATTCTCGTATGGCATATATGGTACTGTAAAACTCTTCACCGGTGATATCGCGTGTGATAGGCGATCCGGATATGACTTGTTTATCGTCTTCAAAAGCCGTTAGATCAGGTGAAATAGTCTCCCAGGTTTTGCCTTCGTCGGTTGTTTTGTGCACAAACTGACTGCAATGATATACTACAGAAGGATCGTGAGGCGATACGTGTATTGGTGAAACGCGCTGAAACCTGTATTGGAGATCTTTAGGATTGTGACCATACATGTTTGCAGCACCAACATAATACTGCATTTCGGTACCTGTTTCTTTATTAAATACACCAAAACGACCCTTGCAATTGGCATAAACAATGTTGTGATTACCAGGCTTAGGCACTGCAGGACCGGTCTCGCATCCACCTGTATTGATTATATAGCCCGTTCCCGGACGTTGCAGCCCGTATGGTGCTTGTGTTGGTACGGCAATAGTGCTATAGTTGTCCTGCTGACCACCATACACCCAATACGGGAACTGATCGTCAACTTCAACCTGGTAAATTTCGGCAGTAGGCTGGTTAAACTGGCTTGACCAGGACTCACCACCATTTAGGGTTACATTGGCTCCACCATCATTCGCCTGGATGAAAATGTCCGGATTATCGGGGTTTATCCACATATCATGATTATCACCATGTGGTGATGATACGCGCTTCCATTTTTTACCGCCGTCTTCAGATTTATAATACCTTGTAGCCAGGGAATATAATACATCGGGGTTTTTGGGGTCGACCCTTAAATTGGTGTAATAAAACGGTCGGGTACGAATACCTTTATCATTGGAAATCTGCTTGAACGAATGGCCCTGATCAACAGATTTGTATAATCCTCCTTCGTCATCCGGTGCCTCAACCAGGGCGTAGACCAACTTAGAATCGGCATTTGTTACAGCGAGGTCGATCTTTCCGATCAGCTTATTCGGTAAGCCGTCTGTGATTTTATCCCAACTTTTCCCGGCATCAACTGATTTATAAATACCACCCTCGGCAGGTTTACCGCCGCTTATTATCGACCAGGGTTTACGCTCGGCTCTCCAGGCGGTTGCAAATAGAATTTCCGGATTAGAAGGTAAAAATTCGATATCGTATATGCCCGTTCGATCAGAAATTGACAATACTTTCTCCCAGGATTTACCGCCGTTAACTGTTTTATAAACACCACGTTCCGGATTTGGCTGAAACGCCTTACCAATTGCTGCAACGTAAACGATATTATGATTCGTTGGGTGAATTCTCACCGCACCGATTTGTCCGACATCTGCCAAACCAATAAAATTCCAGTTGTCACCACCATCTATCGACTTATACATGCCGCGACCTTCAATAACATTACTTCTCAAACCATCACTACCTGTACCAACATAAACGATATTGGGATCATACTGCGCCACTTCTATGGCGCCAATAGAAGGTGTTGAAAAGAATCTATCGGAAACGTTCTTCCAATTAATCCCATAATCATCAGTTTTCCATACCCCTCCGCCGGTTGCCCCGAGGTAAAATGTTGATGGAGCGGCCTGAACACCGGCCACCGCCGTAACCCTGCCACCGCGGTAAGGCCCTAAGTCCCGATATTTTAATGCCTCAAAATCTTGAGCAATCAGAGAACTAGTAATTAGTACAGAAAAAATAAGGGATAGAAAACGCATCATGTTTATGGATTAAATTAACACCTAATGTTACTAAAAATATCGCTTAATAGAGTTGTATGTTCAAATATATCAGATTATTTATACCCTTAATTCGCACTGTTTACACTTTGAATCTTAAGGATTACAAAATATCATTTAATTGTATTGAGAAGTCGATTTAATGGTTTTACAACATGGGTGACAATTTTCTTTTTTTTTTTGCCTATTGCTACTTTTATTACTTGGCTTTGATAATATATTGGTAGGGTAATAAATCAGTATTTACGTCCGCGATTTTAAAACCGGCTTTTTCAAGCTCATCAATAACCTCATCTTTTGAAATTTTATGATCTGGTTTAGGACCTAACTGAAGCCCCTTTTATTCTTGAAGATAGCACGCCCTTGGTGTCAATGCTTTTTGAATAAAACGCATTGTTCTCCTCGATATGTGCAATAAGAGTCTCTGTTGTTTCGCTTGATAATAACCAAATATTTTTATTGTCTTCTGTGATATGTGATTCAAGAAAAATCGGAACGTATTTTTCGTTTAAATCAAGGTTGCCAACTTCTTCTTTATTCGGATCAAGACCGTCGTTCAGGTCGCCTTGTAT
>JABDPL010000140.1 GCA_013042825.1 Flavobacteriaceae bacterium
ATGTTAAGGCGAAGTTTGAAGCCTTCGGTTGGGAAGTTGTAGAAATAGAAGATGGAAATGATCTCGAAGCGATCCATGAGGGTATGGCGAAGGCCAAAAGCCTGACAGGAAATAAAAAACCGGTTTGTGTTTTGTTGAAAACCGTTATGGGCAATGGGGTCGATTTTATGATGCATACCCACGCCTGGCACGGTAAAGCCCCGAATGACGAACAATTAGAAATAGGATTAAATCAAAACCCGGTAACCATTGGAGACTACTAATTTAAGAACCCGAACCATGAAGACTTACGAAAACACAGGTAATAAGGATACCCGTTCTGGTTTTGGAGCAGGCCTTGAAGAACTCGGTAAGAAAAATGAGCATGTGGTTGCTCTCTGTGCCGATCTTACGGGTTCATTAAAGATGGATGCCTTCAGGGATAATCATCCTGATCGCTTCTTCCAGGTTGGTGTTGCGGAGGCGAACATGATGGGGGTTGCAGCTGGCCTTACCATTGGAGGAAAAATCCCATTTACCGGTACGTTTGCTAATTTCTCAACCGGCAGGGTTTACGATCAGATCCGCCAGTCGATAGCCTATTCCCACAAAAATGTAAAGATCTGCGCATCCCATGCCGGAATCACCCTGGGTGAAGACGGCGCAACTCATCAGATACTTGAAGATATCGGCCTGATGAAAATGTTACCGGGGATGACCGTGATAAACAGCTGCGATTACAATCAGACCAAAGCCGCAACCTTAGCCATAGCTGAACATAACGGACCGGTATACCTAAGATTTGGCAGGCCAAAGGTTCCGAACTTCACTCCTATAGATCAGAAATTTGAGATCGGAAAAGCTATAAAGCTTGTTGATGGAACTGATGTGACCATAATCGCTACGGGGCACCTGGTATGGGAGGCCCTTGAAGCAGCCAAAATGCTAGACGACCAGGGTATTTCAGCTGAGGTCATCAACATTCATACGATTAAACCCCTCGACAAAGATGCTATTCTGAATTCAGTGGCGAAAACCTCCTGTGTTGTTACTGCAGAAGAACACAATTATCTCGGCGGGCTGGGAGAAAGCGTTTCACGGGTTTTGACCCTAAATCATCCGGCACCTCAGGAATTCGTCGCAACAAATGATACTTTTGGAGAGTCGGGAACACCGGCCCAGCTCATGGCAAAATATGGTTTAAATGCCGAGGCCATTCTGAATAAAGCACTTAAGGTCTGCCGCAGGAAATAAAGTGCTGAAATTGTCGTTTTTAACATTATAAATCAAAAAAACGAACAATTATGAAAGGTTTAATTCAGAAACTGAACTACTCAACTAATTCAACCAAAGGTCTGAACTTTACAATCATCGCTATTCTTGCGCTAATGATTACCGGCGCCACATGGGCACAATCCGGTACATCCTATGGTGTTAAAGGCGGATTGAATTACAACGCTAATGGTGATTATTTTGAATCCATCGGTTCTGCAGCTGAGAATCCCGAGCGTAATATGGGGTTTCATATCGGGGTCTTTGGAAAGATCGGAGATCAGATATATTTTAAACCTGAACTCATGTATACGAAAACCCGAAGTGATTACGACAGAGGTAATTTCGACATGCAGAAGATCGATGCTCCGCTTCTTGTGGGCTTAAAGGTCATCGGTCCGTTAAGCGTTTTTGCCGGTCCGGCATTTCAGTATATTCTCGATACTGAATTTGATGATATTTCGGTCAATAATGTCGATAATGATTTTTCAGTCGGACTAAATTTCGGATTGGGATTAAATTTGAATAACATCGGCATTGACCTGCGATATGAACGCGGCTTCACAGAAAATGAGGCGCTATTCCTGATCAATAATAATATAAATACCAGTCGTCTCGATACCAGACCCGATCAGCTTATTCTAAGCGTCTCGGTAGCGCTATAGAATGTAAAGGAATAGATGAATAAATGAAAAACCGCCATACGGCGGTTTTTTTAATCTTCATCGTTATAATTTATTTCGACCCCATCGTCTAAATAATCGTCTATCCCGTTATTGTCGGTATCAAGGACCTTGACGGTGTTTATCGTAATAATACCGTCTTCTTCCGTACGGCTTATCTCAAATTCCTTTTCTGCCAATACCGGTTCTTCCTCACCCATATTGGTATCAACTATATACACTGTGGGCTCGAGTTCGTTGATGGTCAGCACGCTGTCACCATCATCATTGGGATCTAAAAAGTCGGCCAGACCATTGTCATCGGTATCATCGTTACTCAAGCTTAAATCGGAATCGCGATCTTCAAAATAACTGGGTATCCCATCATTATCATGGTCATTCTGCTGGATCTGGAAAAGATCGAATGCAAACAACAGATTTGCATATGGTGGGATGTCGACTGTTCCGCTTGAGAAATACCCTAATCCTGAAGGCAGGAACATAACCCCCACACCAGCGTTATTAAAAGTTACGGTTCCATCAGTATTAAGCACGAAATTTTGCGCAGGGTTGAATTCAGGTAATACCCGGCCCCAGCCTGGAACCAATGCCGTGAGATCAAATACAACTGAATTTGAAGAGCTGTCGAATAAAGCACCATCCAGGAGTCGGCCTTCAAAATTCACGCGCACCTGGTCTGAAAATCGTGGAGCATCTTCACCCCCGCCCTGGTTCAATTTCAAAAAGTAATACTCGTAATCGATATCGAGAAAGACTGTGTTACCCGTTGAAATATCATCGATTAAAAGGGTGTGACCGTCGGGAACGGACTCTCCGTCCTCCAATTTCGTAATGACCAAATCATCGATGGTCGGATTTATGCTGTTTTCAAAAACAGCCGAATTGTAATAGTGAGTTTGAAAATAACTTTGGAGAGAATCAACATCTTCTGCCTGCTGTTCTGCCCGGTCCCGCTCGGGCACCGAATCGGCAAGACCATCATCATCTCTGCAAGAACTAAAACCAATCAGTATTAAAAGAATTAATCCTGTAAATAGTTCATTAATTCTCATCTGTTTCATATTGCTTATTTTTGGGTGCAAGATACGATTTTTAAAATCGTAACATTAGTAATAAAACGGCAATTTATCCATTTTATGCGAGTTGACAAATACCTATGGTGTATCAGGTTTTACAAGACCAGAAGTCTGGCGACAAAGGCCTGTAAAAAGGGGCATATTCGTGTGAACGGTGAAACCGCAAAACCCAGCAGGGATGTATATACGACAGACGTTCTTGAAATTCGCAGGAATCAAGTGAATTACAAAATTGAAGTACTCGACATTCCACCTTCCCGGGTAGGAGCCAAAATAGTTGATCTTTTCAGGAAGGATATAACACCATCGAAAGAATTCGAACTTGTCGAATTAATAAAACTTCATAAGGAGACCCAGAGATCAAGAGGAACCGGTCGGCCAACTAAAAAAGATCGGCGGGAAATGGATGATTTTTATGATCAAAATGAGTAATTTCGTTTTTCAACTTCATATTTATGATGACTCAGGATTCGAACATTATCCTTAACGACAAACAGATAAAATACAAGATCAGGAGGATCGCCTATCAGATCTATGAATGTAATGTTGAAGAGGAAGAAATAATTTTAGCCGGTATAGCTGACAATGGTTATGAGTTCGCAAAAAAACTGAAAACGGTACTGAGTCGAATTACGGGAAAACAGATTACCCTTTGTAAGGTGATCATCGATAAAAGGAAACCGCAGGAAACGGTAAAGACATCGATAAGGACTGAGGATTATACCGATAAGTCGGTGGTGTTGGTCGATGATGTTTTGAATTCGGGAACCACGCTGATTTACGGGGTAAAACATTTCCTGGATGTACCCTTGAAGCAATTTAAAACCGCCGTTCTCGTCAACAGAAATCACAAGAAATATCCGGTTAAGGCCGATTTTAAAGGCCTGTCACTTTCCACTTCTATAAAGGAGCACATCCGTGTAGAGATCAACAGCAAGGAATCACGGGCTATTCTGGAATAACCTCAGCACGATCTCCTCTACAAGAGTATCAACCGGTTTATGATCAGTGATCAGGGTTAACGAAGCCTGATTATAAAAAACTGATCGCTCGAACAGATGCTTGGAAACAAATTCCATAAGATCGTCGCGATTGCTGAGGTGAGTGATCAAGGGGCGTTTATCCGGCTCATCTTCAAGTCTTTTTACGAGGGTTTCAGGAACAGCCTTTAGATAAATCGTTATAACATGCTCACAACTAAGAAGTCTTTCCATGTTGCTGCCGTAGCATGGTGTTCCACCACCGAGTGCCAGAACAATTGACTTTTTATTGTCGAGAAGCTCCCGGAGGTATTCCGACTCTATGCGCCTGAAATAGATCTCTCCTTTTTCTGAAAAAATATCTGAGATGGTCGATCCTTCCTTGCGTTCAATATAGTCGTCAAGATCGAGAAATCCATAGCCTAATTTTAAAGCCAGATCGCTTCCAATTATCGATTTACCTGAGCCCATATATCCTAGCAGAGTAATGATCATAAAGTCTTGATTTTGGCCTTTGGATCGGCCTGAATCTGTCATGGCAAAAAAACAAAATTTATATGGAAATTGTATGGTTTTAAGTATAAACACTTTATATTTGCAGCCTCATTTATGAGAAATTAACCACGACCTGGTAGCTCAGTTGGTAGAGCATCTCCCATTTAAGGAGAGGGTCCTGGGTTCGAGCCCCAGCCAGGTCACAACAAGATAAGCCAATGCTTAACTTTTTTTATTCTTGCAATACAGTTTAAGCGCACGTGTCGGAATTGGTAGACGCGCTAGGTTGAGGGCCTAGTGACCGCTTTAGGTCGTGGAAGTTCGAGTCTTCTCGTGCGCACAACTCCCTTTCTTATTTATT
>JABDPL010000146.1 GCA_013042825.1 Flavobacteriaceae bacterium
GGTGTAGTCTTGCCATGACGGCCATGACGTATTTCCTGTTGTTTAAAGGTATACGCGGAACCTCATTTGCTTCGGATGAACTCATTATTTTCATTACAACCAATATACTTTTGGTAGTCGGCATAGCATTCGTCTTCTGGGCAGTGCTGATATTCATCCTGAATAGGCTTAAATTAGACATGTATCGCCTGGTTGTGCTCTTCGGAACGTTTTCCCTTGCCATGGCTTTCGCGGGAAATGACCTCGTGAACTTCATAGGTGTTCCTATTGCCGGCTTTGAGTCATACCTGGCGTGGTCAGCAACCGGTGAAGATGCCTACAGCTACTCTATGGAAATACTGAAGGAACCGGTACGGACCAAAACATATCTGTTAGTGATTTCAGGCCTGATCATGATTGTCACCCTGTGGTTCTCAAAGAAGGCCCGCTCGGTCACCGAAACCGAGGTTAATCTTGGCCGGCAGGACGAAGGTCATGAACGCTTCACCCCGAACCGCTTGGCAAGATCCCTGGTTCGCGCAGCGGTTAACACCAGGCAATACGTCGCTAATTTTATCCCGGATTCATGGAAGAACACCACGGCTTTACAGGTTGAGCAAACAACAGCGCTTAAGGCAGAGGCGCCTGCATTCGATCTTGTACGAGCAGGTGTAAACCTCACCATGGCCAGTGTATTGATCGCTTTTGCCACTTCTCTAAAATTACCCCTATCGACCACTTACGTTTCCTTTATGGTAGCCATGGGTACTTCCCTGGCAGACCAGGCCTGGGGCCGGGATAGCGCTGTATACCGTGTTGCGGGAGTTCTGAATGTCATTGGGGGCTGGTTTGCCACGGCCTTAATCGCATTCACCGTCTGTGCACTGTTTACATTCTTCATTCATAATTTCAATTTGTTCGCCATTGGAGCCCTGGTACTCCTGGCTATAACTCTTATTGCAAGAAGTTTCCGGTATCACAAGAAAAAGGAAAAGAAAAAAGCCAGTCGCTTGGCCTTCGAATCAGAAACCAAACCTATCGCCAATGCGGTATTACTCGAACGCATAAGTCATAGGATCACCGATCTGCTCGATGAACTGATGCAAGTCTATCACAAGGCCCTTACCGGACTTATTAAAGAAGATCAAAAAAGTGTTTCTGAAGCTGTAAATTCTGTCAAGGCCCTTACCCTGAAGAATGAGAATTTACAATATGAATTATATAGATCTATTAAACGCATTGAGGAAATGGACAAAGAAGGGTCCAGACTAATTCTTTATGTGTATGACCTGGAACAGGATATATTGCAATCGGCAAAACTAATTGTCAAATCGATCAGGGCATATCTTAAAAACGTTCTTAATCCCTTGCATTCAGAACAAATACAACAGCTGGAATTGATCTCCAACAGTATTGCAGAATACCTGGAGCTGATTAAAGCGTTCCTGAAAGTACCGGGCAGGAATCAAATTGCAGATCTAGATCAAAAGAAAAAAGATACGCTCTCACTTTTGGAGTCCTTCCTTGAGATGCAGGTCGATGGCATAAAAGAAAACCAATATGGTTCGCGCAACAGCCAGATCATCTTTAAAATACTGTTGGAATCAAAAGACCTTGTTACCATTGCCGCACGACTGGTGAAGCTTTACCGCCATGTTCATCAATATGACCGCTCTGATTTAAAATCTTTTCTGGACATAATTGAATGATACGGATTGGCTTAATCCAGCTTCGGTAATTTGAAATCATCGAGTGCACTTTTCTTTTTCATCATCGCCTCTATTGCATCTGACGACCGGGGTGCATCAGCAGATAAATTGATCGGTCCATTTTCCGTAATCAGGATATCGTCCTCGATTCGAACGGCGATACCATGCCATTTTTCGTCACAGGAACTGCCTACCGGAATATAGATGCCCGGTTCAACCGTAATAACCATATTTGCCTCATGCTTTGCATATAATCCGGCGTCATGAACGTCTAATCCCAGATAGTGTGATGTCCCATGCGGGAAATATTGATTCGCCTCATCCTCATCTTTCGCAATTCCCAAATCTACCAATCCTTTCAGTATCACTTTTCGGGCTGCTTTATC
>JABDPL010000150.1 GCA_013042825.1 Flavobacteriaceae bacterium
GCCTCAATCTGGTGAAGTTGCCTTTGGAACTGGGCGTTCCTCTGAAAATGAAGCTGAAAGCCAATTTACAGCCGATGGCTAAAAAATCATTCCTGAGGATTACAAACGCTTTCGGCTATTTATCGAATTTGATGAAACCTACACACGTGAATTACTCCAAAACTTTCACAATACAGCAACTTCAGGATTTGATTATGGGCTGGAAGCGAAAAGTCCTAGAGTAATATCCTCAGATGCGCATTGGATCCAGAATAATGATCCCTACTTGATACAAGCACATGCCTTTGATAACGATCTGAAGATTCCATTGATCATCAAGGCTAATGAAGATTTGTTAGTCAATTTCAGGCTTGGCGACATTCAACATTTTGCTGAAGACCAGGGAATTTATCTGCATGATAAGGTGAACGCTATCTATATTGATTTACGTGACATTAATTATGACCTAATTCTCGAGGGAGGAGATTACGATAACCGCTTCGAAATCACCTTTAATAACCAGGATACCCTTGAAGATGAAGAAGCGCTGTTAAAAGATCTTAGAATTTTCCAGGATAATGCGCAGCATCAATTCACGATTTTGAATCCAACCGCATTGCCGGTTTCACAAGTAAAGATTTTTGATATGTCGGGTAAACTGATCTTAGATCAAATCGGGTTGAATACTCAGGATGAATATCATTTTTCTACAACCGGCATGAGCGATGGTGTTTATATGGCGTTGATCGACCTTAAAAACGCAGGCTCGATCAATAAGAAGATCATCATTAAGAATTAAAAAGTTAAGCCTTACCTATTCCTCCGGAACGGATTGAATTATCAATCCGTTTTTTGTTTCAATTCTCTCTAATTCATTATTTTGCGTTATGCTTATGGCTGAATCTTTTATGTTTCCCTGCCTGTGGAAGAAATACCTGCATATAGAGTGCATGGGATGCGGATTCCAACGATCGGTGGTCTTGCTCTTCCAGGGACAGTTTGAAGCAGCTTTTATCATGTACCCGGCTGTTTATACACTGCTATTACTTTTCTCATTCCTGGGAATGCACCTCTTATTCAAATTTAAGTACGGAGCGAAAATTTTGTTAGTTTTGTTCATTGTGAACATAAGCATCATTGTTGTTAATTACATTTTTAAATTCATCTGATATATATGGAAAAACAAACTCTACCTAATTCAACCCTTGTTCTTGTCATGGGTATTCTTTCTATAGTGGGTTGCTGCTGTTATGGGATTCCCGGGCTAATATGCGGGATTGTAGCTGTGGTTATCGGCCAGAAATCGACCAACATTTACAAAGAAGCCCCTGAAAATTATTCAGGATTTGACAATGTAAAAGCAGGGAAGATCATGGGAATCATCGGTATAGTACTGAGTATCCTATTCATGATTTATATCATTTGGGTGATCTCTTTCATCGGATGGGATGCGCTTCAGGATCCTGAATTACTACAGCAGAAAATGGAAGATTTGCAGCGTACGGCATAGTGGAATTATAAACTTTAAGCGGCTTTAGGGCCGCTTTTTTTTTTGAAATAAATCCTTATTTTTGATTTCAACTAAAACCAAACCAATGGAAAACCAACCGATCAATCAAGACCAGCCCACAAAACCAAATAATTACCTGGCACTTGCTATAATCAGTACCATACTTTGTTGCCTACCCGCAGGAATTGTGAGTATAGTATACTCAACCAAAGTTAATTCAGAATATTTTCAAGGTAATTATGAAGCTGCCGAACGCGCTTCGAAAAATGCCAAAACCTGGGGACTTGTTGCCATTGGCATAGCTGTACTGGGGTGGATTGTATATGTCGCCTTCTTCGGACTGGCGTTCCTGGGAGCTCTGGGAAGTGGCTATTAAGCCAAAGTATTTTTTGATCACACTGGCCGGGATCATTATCCTGGCCATGGGGTCATTATATGTTTTTTTCGATCCTTCAGAAACGGCCATTTTCCCTAAATGCCCGTTTTTTTGGCTAACCGGCTTGTATTGTCCGGGATGCGGCAGCCAAAGGGCTATTTTCCATATTCTTCAAGGTGATATCATCGGAGGTATTCAATATAATATACTTCTCGCTTTACTCGGTCTCATCCTCCTCTACCAATTGATCTATTATGTTCTGAACAACCGACTGAAACGGCAGATCCGGAATTGGCTGTATATGCCTATGGTGACCAATACTATTCTTATTGTCGTTATTTTGTTCTGGATACTGCGGAACGTTCCGGTATATCCTTTCTCACTGCTCGCCCCATAAAAAAAGCGGCCTGTTAGCCGCTTTATCCATTTTTTTTTAATCGTTTAGTCCTCAAATTCTTTTAAGGTTCGCTTTATAATATCAAGACAGTCATGTAATTGTTCTTCGGTCATGACCAGGGGCGGGGCAAATCTTATGATATTACCGTGGGTTGGTTTAGCCAGCAGGCCGTTGTCACGCAACCTCAGACAGATTTCCCAGGCTTTCTCGCTGTCTTCATCATCGTTGATCACTATGGCATTCAACAAGCCCTTGCCTCGGATCAGTTCAACCACCGAACTCGTTGAGATATAATCATCCATTTCCTTTCGGAAGATCTCACCCAAGCGCTCAGCATTCTCGGCCAAATGCTCATCTCGTACGACTTCAAGGGCCGCAATAGCTACAGCTGCCGCCACCGGGTTTCCACCAAAGGTGCTGCCATGATTTCCGGGCCTTATAACATTCATAATCTCATTATTGGCTAATACGGCCGAAACAGGATATAAGCCACCGCTAAGGGCTTTACCAAGAACTAAGATATCGGGTTTTACATCAGGTGTTCCCGAACAATCCCTGTTCGGACAACTGCAGTTTCCGCAGCTGGCTAATAATCTTCCGGTTCTGGCAATTCCGGTTTGAACCTCATCAGCGATAAAAAGTACATTGTATTTTTCACATAAGGCCTTAGCCTTTAGGAGGTAATCGTCGTCAGGCATATTCACGCCTGCTTCTCCCTGAATCGGTTCGACAAGGAATCCTGCAATATTCGGTGAACTCTCCAGAGCTGCCTCTAAAGCGTCGATGTCGCTGTAATCGATCTTGATAAATCCTTCCGTATATGGACCAAAATTCTTGCGTGCCAGGGGATCGCTGGAAAACGAAATGATCGTCGTTGTTCGGCCGTGAAAATTATTCTTGCACACTATGATCTCGGCCTTGTTCTGGTCTATACCCTTGACCTCATAAGCCCATTTCCTGCAGAGTTTTATCGCCGTTTCCACGGCTTCTGCACCCGTATTAATGGGTAAGAGCTTATCGAAATTAAAATACTCTGTCGCGAACTTCTCATAGCGTCCGAGCATATCATTATAGAAAGCCCTTGAGGTTAAGGTGAGCTCCTGTGCCTGTTCAATAAGGGCATTTACAATTCGCGGGTGTCCGTGGCCCTGGTTCAGTGAAGAATATGCCGAGAGGAAATCGTAATACTTCTTGCCCTCAACATCCCAAACAAACACGCCTTTTCCACGATTCAATACTACAGGAAGAGGATGGTAATTCTGAGCACCGTACTTGTTCTCCAATGCCATAGCCTCCTGAGAGGAAATATGATCTAAAACAGCCATAACTAAAAATCAAATTAATCAGTTGAATTAGCAATTCCTTCTTGTGGAGAGAAATCATCCTTTTTCAGTTTGCAAATTACTAAATATTCATTGCTTCTGAAATGCCCTTAACCGATCTTTTGTGAAATCGCCGATAATTGTAGTTCCAGTCTTTTTATTTCACGCATTAATACATTCTTATTCATTTGCATCCATGCAAATAACTTCAACATGGCAATTGCTATAAGGCTGATTGCAGAAATGGCTCCCCATCTCAACATGGTTCCAATGTCATCGGTATTAAAAAATTGAATCAAACAGTATACGAGCAATACAAAAACTGCCACCATGATAACATTCATCATGACAATGAACCATTTCAGTTTACCACTAAAAAGCCCGCCAACCATTTGAAATAGATTCTGCTCGTCCAGTTCATCATAAAACCGGGCTTCCTCCTCATTAAGTGCTTTCTTAATGATGTCGTCAATATTTTCTTTTGATGTTTTCATAATATATGTTTTAAAATTTGTTTTAAATGTTCTCGTGCATAGAATAATCTCGATTTAACGGTTCCTGGGGAAATATTCAAAATGGTGGCAATATCCTGAATGTTATATTCTTCGGTATAAAATAATCGAATTATTTCCTGCTGTTTTTCAGCTAAACCTTTTATAGCCTCCTGAGTTCTTAACAGAATGTCCTCTTTAGATTCATGCGTAGATTCACCCTGAATTTGTCTTTCCGATAAACGCGCTGACAATCGCTGGGGCTCCCTTTTTCTTTTTCTGAGCCAGTCAATTGATTTATTTATTACGATGCGGTTTGCCCAGGTTTTGAAGGCATTAGGATCATCTAAAAACTCAATTTTATTTATAATCACCTGCCACGCATCTTGCACAATATCCTGAGCAGAATCTATATCCTTGGTGTACATGTAGGCTCTGTGACAGAATTTAGCGTGCCAACGCTTGACCAGAAGTACCATAGATTTTTTATTTCCATTTTGATAATCAACAACCAAGTAGCTATCAAGAATGTCGGATTTCTTTCGCATATCTAACCAATAGACGTAATCGGAATTAAAAGGTTCAAAAAGAATGCTTTTTATTAAATATAAATCAATTAATCATCCATTTGATATTAGCGATTCTTATTTTTGCGCATGGCCCGGAGAAATAGGAAAAAAGTATTTGAAAAGGTTGAAGTCGTCGACACGGCAAACAGAGGAAAGGCAGTAGCCAAAACCGGAGACGGCCAGGTCATCTTCCTTAATCATGCCGTACCCGGAGATGTGGTCGATATAGAGACCTACAAGAAACGGCGATCGTTCTATGAAGGACGAGTTACAAAATATCACCGGTTTTCTGAGAAACGCACCGAACCGAAATGTGAGCACTTTGGTATTTGTGGCGGTTGCAAATGGCAAAATATGAGCTACGACGCCCAATTGGAATTCAAGCAGAAAGAAGTTGAGAATAACTTAAAACGCATCGGGCAAGTCGATATTCCCGAAATCCTCCAAATCATTCCCTCCCCTGATATTTTTTACTACCGGAACAAAATGGAATTCTCTTTCAGTGATAATCGCTGGTTAAGCACGGAGGAATTGAATTCTTCTGTACAATTTGAGAATAAGAACGGCCTGGGCTTTCATATTCCGGGGAAATGGGACAAGGTTCTCGATATCAACAAATGCTGGCTTCAGGCCGATCCATCAAACAGCATTCGCAATGCAGTGAAGGACTTTGCAAATGCCAATAAGCTGTCATTTTTCGATTTAAGGGAGCAGAACGGCTTTTTGAGAACCCTTATGATCCGCACCTCCTCATCAGGAGAGATCATGGTACTGATACAATTTTATGAAGACCATGCAGACATGCGCGAAAGGCTGCTGGATCATTTGCAACATAGGTTTCCGGAAATAACATCACTGCTCTATGTCATAAATACCAAGGCAAACGATACCCTTTATGATCAGAATGTGGTGTGTTACCATGGAAGGGATTACATTCTTGAGAACATGGAGGGGCTTTCGTTCAAAATAAATGCCAAATCATTCTATCAAACCAATTCGAAACAGGCTCTTGAACTATATAAAGTTGCCCGGGAATTTGCTGCTCTTTCAGGAACCGAACTCGTATACGACCTCTATACAGGTACCGGAACGATCGCCCAGTTCGTTTCAAAACAAGCGCATCATGTGGTAGGAATAGAATCGGTGCCGGATGCCATAGAGGCCGCGAAAGAAAACGCACAATTGAATGCTATAAATAACGTTTCCTTTTTTGTAGGTGATATGAAAAATATGCTCAATGAGGATTTCATAAATGCTAATGGCAAGCCTGATGTCGTGATCACCGACCCGCCGAGAGACGGCATGCATAAAGATGTGGTTAAACAACTCCTGAAAATAGCGCCAAACCGCATCGTTTATGTAAGTTGCAACAGCGCCACCCAGGCCAGAGACCTCGCTTTGATGTCAGCTAAATATGATGTTAAAAAAGTTCAGCCTGTGGATATGTTTCCGCATACCCATCATGTTGAAAATGTTGTACTTTTGGAAAAACGATAAAAATTTGAAATCCCGACTTTTCTCTACCCTTGCTTTAATTCTGCTACTGCTGAATTCATCTTGTGAGAAGGATGATATTTGTCCGGAAGCTACACCAACTACACCGCAGCTCGTAATACGATTCTATGATATAGTAGATAACGATGAAACAAAATCGGTGAGTGGTCTCTTTGCTTATGGTTTAGACGAATCGAATAATGCGATCCCGATCGAAGGGTTGAACATTAGCACAACAGATTCTATAACAATACCGCTTCGAACAGATCAGACCAGTACCCGGTTTGTTTTGCATAGCGATTTTGATATAGAGGAAAATGATCCCGACGATCCGAATGATGATGTGATTTTAGGTAATCCAGATGCGATCACCGTGAATTACACCCCTGAAGATGTCTATGTTTCGCGGGCCTGCGGTTTTAAAACCGTTTTCCGAAACCTGGTGCTCACGGTAGATAATGACGCAGAAAACTGGATTATCAATACAGGGATTGTAATTAATGATGTTGAACAGCAAACGCAAGCACATGTCCAGGTTTTTCATTAGTGTTTTGATGATATGCATTCTGAGTATTGAAGCTCGGGCCCAGGAGCAGTCCGAACCGGCCGATTCGCTTGTGTTCGCAAAAAAGTTCGGATTAAGGATCGGGGGCGACATAGGTAAATTGATCCGGGCAGCGGTCGATAGCGATTACCAGGGCTTTGAGATCAACGGCGATTACAGGCTTACCGATAACCTATACATCGCCGGGGAAATAGGCACCGAGAAAAGAACGACCATTACCGATTTTCTCAATTCATCAGCGAAGGGGAATTACCTGAAAGGTGGTATAGATTATAATATGTATAGCAATTGGTATGGCATGGAGAACATGATCTATGCCGGATTCCGGGCTGCAGCCTCATCTTTCAGTCAGACTGTCAATTCATATACCGTGTACAATACCAATCAGACTTTCGGTCAAACCACCGTGAGCGAATCTCGTGAGATTAAAGGATTGAATGCCGTTTGGGCAGAGTTAATTATCGGACTCAAGGCTGAGACGCTGAATAATCTGTATATGGGAATCAATGTGCAATTCAAAGGCCTGATAACCGAAAAGGAACCGGAAAACTTCGAGAACGTATACATTCCTGGATTCAATCGCACCTATGATAGCGGTCGTTTCGGAATTGGTTTTGGATACAATATTTCCTATCTTATTCCTTTATACAAAAAGGAAAATTAATGTCCAGAGAGGAGATAGCTGAACTGCTTGAAGCTAAGTGCCAGGAACTCCTCGATTTATTGAATTCTCAACCCGATACATCCTGGACCGATGGTCCGGCTGGTAAATGGACAACAGGCCAGCACGTGCTTCACCTCATCCAGAGTCTTAAACCCCTTAACCGCGCCCTGAGCATGCCGAAATTTATTCTGCGTTATAAATTCGGGAAAACGAATCGCGAATTGCGCGACTACGAGACGGTTGTCAGGCGCTATCATGAGCGCCTGGATCTTAACCGCGGTATTACATTCGGACCCTCAAGAGACATGAAAATACCACCCTTGGCAGATAAAAACTATCTTATCGATCAGCTTCAGATCGAAAACAAAAAGGTTCAGTTTATGACAAGGCGTTGGAAGGAAAAGGATCTCGATACATTAATTTTACCACATCCGCTTATGGGTAAAATGCCGGTGAGGGAAATGCTCATGTGGTCTGCCTATCATGTTGAGCATCATTGTGGCACTCTCCAAAAGTATTATAGTTAAAACCGATTTCCGAACTGATATATATCATTTTAATTGATTTATGATTTCTTGATCTTTATAAATGTATTATTACATCAATCATAATATTTCCTCTCATGAAAGCACTACGATATATATCCATATTTGTTCTTATGTTGGTCTTCGGATGCGGTTCCACTGCCGACATTGTCTCAGAATTTGATGAAACTGTTGATTTTGATTCCTACACCACCTTCGTGCTGTGTATAGATGATCTTTTCGTTGAGAATACACAATATCCCAAATATGATAACAACACCGTAAGGGAACTCCTGGGTGAAGCAGTAGAGGCTCAGATGATCGAGAAGGGACATAAGACCAATGTTCTGAATCCTCAGCTACAGGCCGGGTTCCAGTTGATCGTTGAAGAGAAGGAAGCCACATTTACCAATTGCGAGCACCAGGATGAATATTCCTATTGGGAAGAATGCACTATAGACACTATCGTTTATACTGAAGAAACCCTTGTAGTCTATGTGTCAGATTTTGAGCGAAAACAGATCATTTGGCAAGCCTCTGTTGAATGCGACATGAATCGTACCGGGGCGAACTTAAAAGACTATGTAAAGGAATTGGTTATTAAGTTATTCAATGAGTATCCTAAAATCTAGGATTTCTGATTCTTTGCTTTTCGGCTGCCTGCATACATATCATAACATACCAGACGCGATTCCAGCTTGGCGTTAAACACTTTGATCTTCTTTGAATGCCGGAGCCCGACATGCTTTAGTCCTTCCAGGTTAGAGGTAATGAAACATGCTTTTGTGTCGGGGTATCCATGCTTGAGAGTTGTACCGATCTGGCCGTAAAAGGATTCCATTTCAACGTCAAGCCGCTCACCGTAGGGCGGATTAAAAACCATGAATAAGGGATCCTGGTCCTCCTTTTCTGTTTGAAAGAAATCCTGTCTTGAAACCTTGATATAATCATCAAGATGGGCATTCGTGATATTCTCTTTAGCCTTTTGAACCGCCGACGGTGCCTTGTCATAACCGATGATCTTATGGTGGAATTCCCTGGCCTTTTTCAGAAGAGATTGTTCAATGGTATCAAATAACTCCTCATCCCAGTCCTTCCAGCGTTCAAAACCGAATTCCTTGCGCAACAGATTCGGTGGGATTCTGCAGGCGATCATCGCCGCTTCGATCAATATGGTACCACTGCCACACATGGGATCCAACAGATCGCATTGCCCGTCCCATCCTGACATCATGACGAGTCCGGCGGCCAATACCTCGTTTATAGGTGCAATATTGGTAGATAAGCGATAGCCTCGCCTATGAAGGGACTCCCCCGAACTATCAAGGGAGATCGTACAAAATTGTTTATC
>JABDPL010000153.1 GCA_013042825.1 Flavobacteriaceae bacterium
TCTACCTATGACAGAAGCCACATTTATAGAAAATACCATTATGCTTATTATGGCAGCATTAATGTTGATAAACTAATCGATTATGATAAACCGATTCAAGGTATCAATCATTAGGTGCCATCCAATATTAAAAAGATGTTCGATATAAAATCAGAGAAATGAAACAACAAACAATTTATATAGGAATTGCTGCAATTGCCGGCCTTTTGTTGGGATACCTTCTATTTGGAAACCTGACTTCAGCCAAAACCGAAGCAGCATCCCACGACCATATGACAGATTCAGAAAGCCAGATGTGGACATGCTCGATGCACCCGCAAATAATGCAGCCCGAGTCAGGCGACTGTCCGATCTGTGGCATGGAATTGATTCCCTCAACATCAAGTGATGATGGGTTGTCTCCCGATCAATTCAAAATGACCGATAATGCACTTGCTCTGGCCAATATTCAAACCACTGTCTTGAGCGATGTTCAGGGAGATGTTGACAACACTGTTTCTCTGTCGGGTAAGATCGCGATCAATGCAGAAGCAAATTCAACTCAGGCCAGTTATTTTGATGGGAGGATCGAGCGATTGAATGTAAATTACGAGGGGCAGGAAATCAGGAAAGGGCAACAATTGGCTACTATATTTTCGCCTGAATTGGTAGCTGCTCAGCAGGAATTATTAACCGCGGCCTCCATGAAGGAATCACAGCCACAACTGTATAAAGCTGTTCGCACTAAATTAAAACTTTGGAAGCTATCCGAAAATCAGATCAATAGCATTGAAACTTCGGGTAAGGTAAAGGAGTTCTTTCCTGTATTTGCCAATGTTTCCGGTACAGTTTCGGAAATTATGAGCGCAGAAGGAGAATATGTTAAAAAAGGGCAGCCTATTGCAAAGGTTAGTGATTTGAGTACTGTATGGGCTGAGTTTGATGCTTATGAAACCGGATTGTCTCAGTTCAGAAAGGGACAAAAAATCAACATCAATACCAGTGCTTATCCGCAAAAAAGGTTTGAGGGAGAGATATCGTTTATCGATCCGGTACTGAATAATAGTACCAGAACTGTAACTATTCGTGCTACCCTAAACAATCGGGATGGTCTTTTTAAACCGGGAATGTTTGTTACGGGTAAGATTGAAGCAGTTGATGGCGTTGTTGGTGAATCAATTTTAAGAGTGCCTGCCTCATCAATACTGTGGACAGGAGAACGCTCGCTCGTATATGTAAAAGTGAAAGCGGATGAACCTGTGTTCGAAATGCGTGAAGTAGTCTTAGGATTGAGATCGGGGGAACATATCGAGATTTTATCTGGTCTTGATGCCGGTGAGGAAATTGTAACGAATGGCGTGTTCACCGTAGATGCTGCAGCCCAGTTGCAAGGTAAAAAGAGCATGATGAATAAGACAGGTGAAAAATCAATTACCCCACATGAGAATCATTCAGGAGTATCGGTGGACAAATATATCGATGAAGAAGATATCTCTACAGCACTTGAATTTTCTGATTCATTTGAAAAAAACTTCAAACGGGTACTTCGAGCCTATATAAAACTAAAAGATGCTTTCGTGTCAAGTAATGCCAGACAAGTATCAAATAACGCGAATGAGACTTTGAGATATTTCAGAACGATAGATATGTCTGATATGGGAACAACTGAAAAGTCTCTTACAGTCAATTCCATAGAAATGCTGGAAGCCATTATTAAAACAGAAGACCTGGATATTCAGAGAGCCTATTTTGTAGATTTAAATGAGAACATGGTTGCCTTGGCCATAAACTTAAGGTCAGTAGATGAAACTTTATATGTTCAATATTGTCCGATGGCGAACAATAATGAAGGAGCAGTATGGTTAAGCACAGAAGAAGATATTCGTAACCCGTATTATGGGGATGCCATGCTGAAATGTGGGAGTATTAAAGAATTAATTAGTTTTAACGAATAAATGAAATCTTATGAGAACGATCAAAATATTATTTTTTTCGGTGATTCTGATTTCAGGTCTGTCATTAGCATGCAAGCATAACGATCAACCCGATACTAAGGAAGTGATCACCAGCGCTGAAGAGCTGTCGGGAAGCGAGATCGTTGAGCGGTCATGCCGGGTGCATGGCGGTATGGATTTTTGGAATCGACTGAAGACCCTTGAGTTCTCAAAATCGACCAAATTACTTTTTGCCGACGGTAACGTTGAATCGGATATAACCCAGAAACAATCCTTCACTTTTAATCCGAGACAGGTGTATCGCATTAGCTATAAAACCGATACCACTACCGTCAGTATGATTTATGATGAAGGGTATATCCATAAGCGCGTAAACGGTTTTCCGGTAAACGATACCCTGGAAATCGAATCGGCACGGTCGGCCCTGCTGGCTGCACAGTTTGTTGTTAGCCAGCCCTTCGCACTTCTTGATGCAGGTGTTGAATTAGATCGAATTGAAGACCTCAATTTTGAAGGGAAAACATATTTTGCTGTGGAAGCAACCTATCCGGGTGATGGCCCGGATTCCGATAAGTGGACCTACTATTTCGATCAGGATGATTTCACACTCGTATACAACAAGGT
>JABDPL010000154.1 GCA_013042825.1 Flavobacteriaceae bacterium
GTCATCAACGACCTCATCGAGAAGAAATTTGCCTTTGATATCGAATTACTCCTTAAATCTGAATTATACCAAAAAGGAAGCGTTGTTAAAATCCCCATTGCCTGGATAGATAGTGAAGCCGCCTCAACAACCACCGATCTGCAACCCTATTTACCTATGCTAAAGTCAATTGTTCGAATGAACCAAAAATATTTTCCTGATGACAATGACCATAACGCCTTCGCCGGTTTTATCGAATCCCTGGACGAAGAGACATTTCAAAAGATACTGAATGAAATTCCCAAGGAAATTGTAAGCCGTAATCCTGACGAATTTACCAGATATGACGGTGTGCAGGTTACCGATTTTAAAAAAGACTAACGTGTTGGCATACTGATATGATAAACAAACTATCGATCGTTATCCCATCTTATAATGAAGGGGCTACAATATATCGTATCCTGGATAAGGTAAAAGCTGTGCGCCTATTAAATGATATTGAAAAGGAGATTCTGATAATAAATGATTGCTCATCCGATAATACAAAAGAATCTATATTAGATTATATCACTCAAAACAAGGATCTTAACATCAAGTATTTCGAGCATGAGTTTAATAAAGGTAAAGGTGCCGCCTTGCGGACCGGGATCGAAAATGCCACCGGGGATTATCTCATAATTCAGGATGCCGACCTTGAATATGACCCGGAAGAATATAATGATCTCCTGAAACCGGTCCTCAACGGATTTGCAGATGTGGTTTACGGATCGCGATTTATGGGTAGTAATCCACATAGGGTATTGTTCTTCTGGCATTCTATAGGAAATAAATTCCTGACCTTCCTCTCGAATATGTTTACCAATATCAACTTGACCGATATGGAAACCTGTTATAAACTCTTCAGGACCGATATCATTAAGAATATTAACCTGAGGGAGAACCGCTTCGGCTTTGAACCAGAGGTCACGGCAAAGATCACGAGGATACCCGGTATAAGAATCTACGAAGTTGGGGTTTCCTATTACGGGCGCACCTATCATGAAGGAAAAAAGATCGGTTGGAAAGATGGTCTGCGGGCCATTTATTGCATTTTGAAATACGGACTTCTAAGAATCGATTAACATGTATTCAGTCCGTACCATCCTTGCGATTGCCATAGGCCTGGCAGCTATCCTTTTTATTATTTTGGGTCTTTCCGAATGCATTTTTAACTCTGCCTATGTCCCTCCGGATACCTCAACATACATAGAGGCATCAAATATGCTCTTTGCCGATTTCAAACCGCATCCCCTGCGACCAGTCGGTTATGCATTGCTGTTGGGATTACCGAATCTTTTTATGGATAATGTCGGTGATAGGCAATATATCACCTTCGGAATCCTTCTGAACCTGTTTTGCTGGCTGGCATCCATAGTAATTCTTTATAAGATTTTTTTAAACTGGTTCAAGACGAAAGTGGCCTTCTGGTTAACCCTATTCTGGGTGTTCAGCCTGGGAACAGTAGCACAAAATTTCCTGGCGCTAACCGATTCTGTGGCCGTCTTCATGCTGATGCTGCTTTCATTGTATCTGGTCAAATATCAAGGTTCAGGAAAAATGAAATATATGATCATATCGGTCAGCTTGCTAAACCTTCTGGTTTTGATCAAACCGGGATTCCTATATCTGGCGATACTATCGACGCTGACGTTGGTTGTGTTCCTGATCAAAAAGCAAAAGTTCCATTCAGGCGTATGGCTGTTGCTTATGTCTGTTACACTGATAGGCGTACAATATGTCATGATGTATAATTCCTATGAAAAGGTAAAGGTTTCTTTTATCGATAAGGTCACATGGTACAGGTATCTCGGGGCGGAATCTTATGCTAAGGTTTCCCATTTGGAATATCTTGAAGTGCGTGAAACACGCACAGCCGAACTGGCCGGAAGGTCTTACAAGCAGATTGATGAGTTGTCCTCTGACGATATGAAACACCAGCTCAGGGAGAACCCAACTGCGGTTTTGAGCTCAATGGCCGAAAACCTGTTCAGCAATAGCATCGCGGGCTCATACGGAATCCTTGCTGTTCAAAACATTCTCCCTCCGGATAAAACGTTCTACTTAGCTGCTTCAAGGCTGCTCTTCACCCTATCGCGATTGCAGAATATGGCCTTTGTACTGCTATACCTGGTATCCCTTATTTTAGTTCTCAGGAAAATCAGAAGAGTCGATCCTTCTACCCTATTTCTGCAACTCCTGGCCTCCTATGTGATCCTGACATCAACCGTTTCATTCAGGCAGGGTGACCGGTTTCACCTGGTCATTTACCCGATTATTTTGATTATCTTTCTTTACCTGGTAAAGCATAAAAGCTGGGTTCGGGTCTGGCTGAAATAAAAAACATCATGAAATTAAATCAAGACAAACTGCTATGAGAAAAAGGATTTATCTGATGTTTCTCACTCTTTTAATTGTGGGTTGCAAGAATAATGCAGAGACAACCGAAGCGATGGCCCAGGTTATCAGCAGCGATCAAAATACCCTTGAGAATGTTTACAGTCCGGATGCAATCAAAATCATTGATAGTAAACCAGTCTTGAATGGCCTTGGAGAAATTTCCGAATATTACAAGAACGAAAATCCTAACCTAATGCTAGCCGAATCGAGGTTTCGGCTTGGGGCAAATGAAAGCAGAGGGATTTTCTATGAAATCCTTGAGGTAAAGACCTCAAAGTCGGAAACCCTTCTACAACTCGTCATCTGGCAAGAAAACGAAGTTAAGGAATTGAAGGTTTGTGAATTCGAGGTTGTAAGTGAGAATTTCAAATCAAATGTGCTTCGCTCTGAAATTGACAAAAGAAGGGATTTATGGATGAGCTATTGCAATGCTCATGATGTGGAAGCGCTTGTTAATGAGGTGTACAGTGCGAATACCATGTATTATAATCATAGACCCCTTGTTCAAGGCCGGGAGGCATTGATAAAGGAATACGGCTATATGAATAGTCCGAATTACAGCCTTGAACTCAACCCGATTATCATAGAAGTTGTGAATAAAGAAACTGTCTTTGAGATCGGTCAATGCAAAGGCTCGTACAACGGAAAATATATCCTCGTCTGGAAGAAAGATCCCGATGGCCAATGGCGGATCTTTTTTGATTCAAACATCTGATGTTCGCAGAAGTGATGCTATCTGAATTCTAACCCTGACGCTAACATCTAAATTAAATTGAATTTTGAAAAAACACGAGTGGAAACGATCTGAAAAGGAGATTTACCTTCCGAAAACAGAACCACAGTTGATAGCAGTTCCCGAATTCAAATTCGTGACCCTGGAGGGCGAAGGCAATCCGAACAGCCCGTTCTTTTCCGACTATGTAAGCGTTCTTTATTCAATGGCTTATGCCATTAAAATGAACCTTAAGAAAAGTGATCCGAAACCGGAGGATTATAATGATTATACAGTTTATCCCCTGGAAGGCATATGGGATTTAAAGTCAGGGGCTAAAGGAGGCCCAGGTGGAAGCATCAACAAGGATGAACTGGTTTTTAAATTGATGATACGTCAACCAAATTTCTTGGAAGAATCCTTCTTCGATAAAATGCTCGAATTAACCAAAAAAAAGAAACCACATCAATTGTTGGATAATGTCAGATTTGAAAGGATTAGCGATGGAGTATGCATTCAAATGATGCATATTGGTTCTTATGACGATGAACCGGAGAGCTTTACGAAAATGGAAGCATTCGCTTCTGAAAACGGCTTTATTAGAGTATCTGAAGACCACAGGGAGATCTATATTTCAGATTTCAGGAAGGTGGCCCCGGAGAAGCTAAAAACAGTGCTGCGATTCAAGGTAAAACCAAAATCATGAAATCTATTTTTAAGGGCAATACATTTAATATGCTGAGTTGGATTAACATCTGGATGAAGAAAAGTTCTAAGAAAATTTTAATTCAATGTTTTAATACCCTTCTTTTTTCAATTTCTGTATTGTCATTTGGACAAACCAATAATATATCTCAAACACTCATCGGCTCCTGGGAAGGCGCATTTATAAAGAACAATTCCTATCAGAAACTTGAAATAGATTTCTATGAAAAGGACGGCGAATTGTTCGGCTTGCAAATCATGGATGAATGGCATCCTACTTTCGGCGAATTTAATGTGCCGGTTACGGTCGATTCTACGGGCATAATCAAATTCGGAACAGGCTACGGCATGGCCAATCTGAATCTCGACAAGAATAACCTGGAAATTTTCGGGCAGTTAGAAGGTTTTAATCCTTCAATTTATGTTCACTTGAAAAAGATTGCAAGAAAACCAGCCCCGGATTACAAAGTTGAGGAGATCTCGGTTTCAAATTCAGATATTACTCTTGCCGGACATTTGCATATTCCTAAAGCATTTGAACATAAAACAGCTATTATATTAGTTGGCGGCAGAGGTTGTTATGCCGATAATACCAAATACAACCTTTACGCCAAATTCCTGAGAGCCTACGGTGTAACTGTCCTGGCCTATCAGAAACGCGGAAACGGCGACTCTACGGGGGATTGCTCTCGCGCTACAATTGGCGAACTGGCAGGAGATGTAGTTCAGATGAAAGATTACCTCATGAAGCATCCTAATGGTTACAAAAATGTTGGAGTACTCGGTATTAGTGCAGGTGGCTGGACCATGGTCAGGGCCGGGGAGCAAACAGATTTTGATTTTATGATCAGTATTGTTGGTCCGTCAACCTCTGTACGAGATCAGCAATTCCAATCGGCTAAATATGGCGCCGAAATCTATAAATTATCGGATTCAGCCAAAAATAATCTTAAAGAATATACCCGCCTGATGTTTGAGGCAGAATCCACTCCTGAAGGTTTTGAAAATATGATGGCCATTCTGAACCGTTCAGTAGAAGAAGGCTGGAGAGAAATCCTCGATGATACCGATATACCTGAAAGCATAGAGGCAATTGAAGATCTCTGGGTAAGGCGCCATGATTTTGATCCTAAAACGGCTCTAAGCAATTATAAGAAGCCATTTTTGGGGATTTACGGCGACCGGGATTGGATCGTTCCCTACAAAGAGAATATACAATCCCTCAATTCTTATTTTTCTGAACGGCCTGATCTTCTAAATACGGTTGTAGCATATAATGCCGAGCACGGCATGGAGACAGAATCCAAAGCGGTCGACCTGGGTGACAATCAGTCGTATTGGCACTTTTACAGGATCTCTCCGCATGTCCGAATTGAGATTATTAAATTTCTGACTAAATATAATTTCATCGATTGATCTTCGCGTGCGGGGGTTTACATATCTATTTGCTGGTGATTTTTATGATATCATCATATCGCGAAAATCATCCCTGTGGAGACGGTATCCGATCTGGCTTCTTTACAGTAATCCCAGGTTTAGTTATATCAAATTAAAGGCGGTCCTTCGGCAGATGTTCTAAATTGAGCCGTGTTTTAATGAAACCGGATCTCAACGCGGGAGCGGAAAATTTAAGGATTCTCCCATTATTTATAATTCGCTGGAACAATTCAATGCTGAAAGCCCCAAAACGCAGGAGCGATAATCAAAGCTTATTCAATGGGATTATTAGAAGATTTGCAGGCGCCATGGATAATTATTCCGTTTGAAATAATTATAAAATTCAGCAACTAAAGATTTCCATTGATCAAATGTTACAAAAGTTTGATCCTAAATTACTTATATTTGCCGCTTTAGTCTCAATCGGTTATCCATGAAGAATAATTTTCACAAGCTCGAAAAAGAATCTTTAGCCACTCGCATTGAAGCGTTGATCAAACAGCAGATCGATGCAGGTATTGTTGAAGACTATTTCTCGCCCGAACTTAACGGTTCAGGTGTCTATTACCTGGACATAGGCACTGGGGGAAAATTCAAATGCCAGGTTAATCCCAAACGTGATCCCGCTAACCGGGCACTCCTTAAAAACGGGAAAAAGGGATGCTTCCTTTGCGAAGAGAATATGCCGGACGAAGAAGAAGGTATTGATCTGGATCAAAATTGGAAGCTCTATCCCAATCCGAGGCCCTATGAGAGGAATCACACGGTTATGGTTTTAAAGAAGACCAATGGTTATCATCCCTTTCAAGTCATAGATAAAAAGGCTTATATCTCTAAGGCTATCGATACGATCTGGCAACTGGGATCTGAGGAAAACAGACCTGATTTCAATCTCACATTTAATTCCATTAAGGCAGGTGCCTCTTCCCGTCATTTTCATTTCCAGATCTTTGAGTGCAAGCTTCCGATTGAGGATTTTCCGGTTGATTTCAAGATTGATAAAGCGATCAAAACAGGTGAAATACCTTCTTATCCGGCCGGGGTTTTGGTGATAGAAGGAAAAGATAAGGAAGCCCTGTCGGCCCAGTTATGGTACATTAT
>JABDPL010000159.1 GCA_013042825.1 Flavobacteriaceae bacterium
GGATTCTTTATCCTCAAGCTGTGTTTTATTCGGGACGCCAGGCAAGGCAGCAGGTCACTTTGAATGGTATTGGCTTTTACATCGCCAAAATTATGCGCAACGATGATATAATCGAGTTCTTCAGGATCAATACCGGCATCTTCAATGGCTTTTTCTGCTGCAAAAAATCCTAAGTCTGAGGATGTGAGATGATCTTTGGCGTAACGACGTTCATCAATACCCGTAATTGCCTTGAATTTTTCAACGATCACTTCGTTTGGATGCTCGATCTTTGATCCGTCGACATTCAAAAAATCATGACCATGAAAATCTTCATTCTTTTCAATGATATCGGGAATATAACTTCCTATTCCAGTTATACTAATGTTCATCAACAAGGGGGTTTATGCTGTAAAATTAAATTAAAGTAGCAAAATTACTATCATCATTTTGCTGGTAAAATGCAAATTAACCCGAATTACGATGCCCAATAGGCTCTAGGCTTCTATATAATCCTCTATAGGGGTACAGGTGCATATCAGATTTCGATCGCCATAAGCCTCATCAACCCGGCGTACACTGGGCCAAAACTTGTTTTCCCGCACAAATTCAAGTGGAAAAGCTGCTTGTTCTCTCGTATATGTAAAATTCCAATAGTCGGATGTGACCATATTAATCGTATGAGGGGCATTCTTAAGAAGATTATTCGTCTCATCTTCCAAAGTATCAATTTCGCGGCGAATTGAGATCAAGGCATCACAGAAGCGATCCATTGCCTCTTTACTCTCACTTTCTGTAGGTTCGATCATCATGGTCCCGGCTACAGGAAACGACACTGTTGGTGCATGAAAACCATAATCCATCAGGCGTTTAGCAATGTCAACTACCTCAATACCATTTTCTTTGAACGGTCTGCAATCGATGATCATTTCATGAGCAGCACGACCGTGTTCGCCGGTATACAGGGTATCAAAATACCCATGCAGTCGTTCCTTGATATAATTAGCATTTACAATTGCTATTTCTGTAGCTTTTGTCAATCCTTTTTCACCCAGCATTTTGATATAGCCATAGGATATCAGGCAGGCCAGGGCCGAGCCGAAAGGTGCCGATGAAATTGATGTGATTGCCTGTTCTCCGCCAGTCTTGATAATAGGATTGCCCGGGAGGAAAGGCACTAATTGGGGTGCAACACATATAGGGCCAACCCCGGGACCGCCACCACCGTGTGGTATGGCAAAGGTCTTATGCAGGTTCAAATGACAGACGTCAGCACCGATATTTCCCGGGTGGGTGAGCCCGACTTGGGCATTCATGTTAGCTCCATCCATATATACCTGTCCGCCATTCTCATGAATGATGCCCGTTATTTCTTTTATCGCCGACTCATAAACTCCATGTGTAGAGGGATAAGTAACCATAAGAGCCGCCAGGGTATCCTTGTAAAGTTCGGCTTTCTGACGTAAATCATCGACGTCGATATTACCTTCTTCAGTAGATTTGGTTACGACAACCTTCATGCCTGCCATAACAGCACTTGCCGGATTTGTGCCATGAGCCGAAGAAGGGATAAGACAAATATTCCGGTGATGGTCATTTCGGGATTCATGATATGCCTTGATAACCATCAATCCGGCAAATTCACCTTGAGCCCCGGAGTTTGGTTGAAGCGATGTTCCCGCAAAACCGGTGATTTCAGTCAATTGCTCTTCCAACTCCTGTAATACCTGCCTGTATCCTTTTACCTGGTTCTCGGGGGCCAACGGGTGAATATTACCCCAGTTCATCCAGCTTAAGGGAAGCATTTCGGCAGCGGCATTCAGTTTCATTGTGCAGGATCCCAAGGATATCATGGAATGGTTCAAAGACAGATCCTTTCGCTCCAGTTTTTTGATGTAGCGCATCAGTTCTGTTTCCGAATGATAGCTGTTAAACACGTCATGTTGAAGAAATTCAGTGGCGCGGATAAAGGAATCATCAATCCTGGACTTTTCTTCGAGTCGATCTATTTCTAAGGGATCTTTCTTTCCAATCTTGGCGAATACCGAAATGATCGCGTTCAAATCTTTTAAACTTGTGGTTTCATTTAACGAAATGCAGGCTGAAGAGGCATCTGAATAGTAGAAGTTCATTTGTTTCTTTTCAGCAGCTGGTCTCAGTTTCTCACTGTCGACCTCGATATGCAGGGTGTCGAAGAAAGAGCTGTTTAATTGCTTATAACCCATTTGCGTCAAAGCTGACGACAGTGCTACAGCCTTATAATGAACTTGCTTCGCAATATGCGTTAGACCGCGCGGACCATGATAAACAGCATACATTCCGGCCATTACAGCCAGTAGTACCTGCGCAGTACAGATATTGGAGGTGGCTTTATCCCGTTTGATATGCTGCTCTCGTGTTTGTAGCGCCATCCGAAGCGCGCGATTCCCGTCCATATCTTTGGTAACTCCGATAATCCGACCCGGTAAATGGCGTTTGAATGCCTCTCTTGTGGCAAAGAAGGCGGCATGAGGGCCGCCATATCCCATGGGTATGCCAAAACGCTGACTCGTTCCGACCACAACATCGGCATCATATCGGCCCGGTGCTTCTAACAACATCAAACTAAGAATATCGGCTGCGACGGCAACCCGTATTTGCTTTTCATGTGATTTTTGAATGAACTTTTCCAAATCGGGAATCTCACCATGCTTGCCCGGGTATTGCACCAGTGCCCCAAAATACTCGGTTGTTGGATCAAAGTCTCTGATCGATCCCACTTCAAGAATAATGCCTAAGGGATACGACCGGGTTTGAAGAACAGAAAGGGTTTGTGGCAATACCTGATCATCTACAAAGAATTTTACGACAGCATCTTTTTTCTGATGTCGCTCACGAACCGAGAAAAGAAGGCCCATGGCCTCTGCTGCCGCAGTGCCTTCATCAAGCAAGGAGGCATTGGAGATCTCCATTCCGGTAAGATCGGTAATCACGGTTTGAAAATTCAATAGCGCTTCAAGCCTGCCTTGTGCTATTTCTGCCTGGTAAGGTGTGTAAGCCGTATACCACCCCGGATTTTCAAGTATATTTCTTTGGATGACCGGAGGTAAAATTGAAGGGTGGTAACCCAGGCCGATATATGAGGTAAAAACCTTATTCATCTGGCCTAGATGGTGTATATGTTTCAGGAATTCGTATTCGCTGATTGGAGGGTCCAGTTCCAAAGATTTTTTTAACCTTATGTTTTCCGGAACAGTTTCATCTATAAGCTGATCTACTGAATCGACGTCGATAACTTTAAGCATGTCCTGGACATCCTTAGAATTTGGTCCGATATGACGAATAGAGAAGTCGTTAGTGTTCATATTTCACTGCTGCATTTTAATGAGCAAAATTAAGGAAATCTGAGTTCATTTGCATTTAACATTATGAAAGTTTTTAACGAAAAAATTGGGTTGTTAACAGTTTGCTTACATTTGTTTTATGCTCTTGCTGCGCCGGATTTTTGAGTTTTATATCAATAGTCATATGCATGTCGCTATCGCAATATGCAGCCTGGTACTTGTAACATATCTAACTTTTGATTTACCGGCGAACACAGACCTGCTGGGCTTTGTATTTTTCGGAGCCATAAGTGGTTATAATTTTATTAAATATTTCGGTATCGCGAGATTCCACCATAGGCGGCTGGCCCCATGGCTGAGGCATATTCAGATATTTGCTCTAATCGCTTTTATGGGCCTGGTGTTTTTCGCTTTGAGATTAAGCATTTATACCTTGTTATTATTCCTGAGTATGGGATTGATAACATTTTTTTATACAATACCATTTCTTCCAAAAAAAATGCTCCTATATAAAGGAACAAATCTCCGTGGAATAAGTGGAATCAAGATTTATGTTGTCGCATTGGTTTGGACTGCAGTCACGGTCGTAATACCGATGGAAGATTGTGGCTATGCCATTTCCAATGATGTGATCATACAGGCATTTCAGATTTTTCTATATGTAATAGTGGCGACATTGCCTTTTGAGATCAGGGATCTGCAATACGACAGTCTGAAACTGGCAACAATTCCGCAGCAAATCGGGTTAGGCGCCACCAAGGCCGCGGGAACAGCACTGATTTTTCTAATAATCGGGATGGAATTATTCAAAGATGAATTAGAAATCGGGAAAACTGTGGTTTTGGTTTTGGTAATGCTAATTAGTCTGCTCTTCTTGCTTTTCAGTAAAAAAAATCAAATACAATATTACAGTTCCTTCTGGGTTGAAGCGATTCCCATTGTATGGCTCCTTCTGATATGGGGAATTAACTAATTATTGTTTGATAACTCCTTATCGAAGGCATTTTTCAAGGCCGCTTTTTCCTTTTCGTTCAAACAATCGACATCATCTTTTTGCATGAGTTTTGAAAGCCGGGAGTTACCTGCAGTGTATCTCCGGCAGGCCCTGCAATAGATCAGATGGATATTGAGTTTGAACTTTTCCCAAAAAGAGGCTTCCCGGTATT
Source organism: Flavobacteriaceae bacterium (assembly GCA_013042825.1). Taxonomy (GTDB): domain Bacteria; phylum Bacteroidota; class Bacteroidia; order Flavobacteriales; family Flavobacteriaceae; genus SHLJ01. Next base: position 4,469 of record JABDPL010000159.1, read on the forward strand.
GCGATTTGTCGCAGTTAATGTTAGCCTCTTCACACGATATCATGAATCCCTTTCTTTTTTTCATCATGTAGAGTTATAGCCAACTATCCTTCAAACACGAAGCCAATGCAGCACGTGCCCTATGGATAATCACCCAAAGATTAGACGCTGTTATATTCAGTTCATTACAGATTGCCTCGGTGTCATAGCCTAACAGGGTCTTCATTTTGAATATCCTGGCTTGTTTTTCCGGCAGTTTATCAATACAATTGTGAATAGCGAGTCCGAGCTCGGTATTTTCAAGGGTGTCCTCGGCTGTCCGATCAAAGGGGTCAGCTACGTGCTGCTCCAGCCAGTTGCCCTCATCACCATCTTCCTTACTAAAGTTGACCCTAACCTCAGCCTGACCTTTGGTTGAATTTATACGCCTGTAATGATCTATGATCTTCCGCTTTAAAATGCTAATTAGCCAGGTGCGTTCACTGGCCTGGCCTTTAAAGTTGTCCTTCGATCTCAAACCGGCAAGGAAAGTCTCCTGAACCAGATCCTGTGCTGTCTCCCTGTCGTTTACACGCGAAATGGTATAATTGAACAGATAATCTGAATATCTGTCGATCCATGTATTCGGAAATAGTTTGTGATCAGACATATGTGATCTTCTGGTAAACAATCAAAAATAGAAATAATTATGCATTTGATCCGTTAGCCGTTTTTTAACTCTAGGGTTATCATCGGTTTAAAGCAATCCTGCACGTCGTAACAAGGCATCGGGATTAGGTTCTTTGCCCCTGAAGGCTTTATAAAGGTCCATGGGATCTTCAGTACCACCCTTTGCCAAAATGTTTGTTTTAAAACTCCGGGAGGCCTCTTTGTTGAAAACACCTTTTTCCTTAAATAACTCAAAGGCATCGGCATCCAGCACCTCCGCCCATTTATAGCTGTAGTAACCGGAAGCATAACCTCCCTGGAAAATATGAGAGAAAGATGTACTCATACAGTTTTCTTCAATATCAGGATAGAACTCCGTGCCTTCGAAGGCTTTCTTTTCGTGAGCCTTCACATCTGAAATTTCTGAAGGATCCTGTGAATGCCAGCTCAAATCCAATAAACCAAAACTGATTTGCCTTACCGTTTTCATGCCTTCCTGGAAAGTTGATGAATCCTTAATGCTTTGAAGCAATTCCATGGGTAGAATTTCACCGGTTTCATAGTGTTTTGCAAACAGTTTCAATGCTTCCGCTTCATAGCACCAATTCTCCATGATCTGGCTCGGCAGTTCAACAAAATCCCAATAGACATTTGTTCCGGAAAGCCCCGGGTACCTGGTATTGGCTAACATGCCATGAAGTGCATGGCCGAATTCATGAAAAAGTGTTTTAACTTCATAAAATGTTAGAAGCGATGGCTTTGATGCTGTCGATTTGGAGAAATTACAAACGATGGATGCATGAGGTCGGTGATTTTCTCCGTTCTTCTTGTACTGCGTTTTATAGGATGTCATCCAGGCTCCGTTACGTTTGCCGGGTCTGGGAAAGAAATCTGCGTAGAGCAATGCGATATAGGCCCCTTTCAGATCACTGACCTTATAAGTTCTTACGTCCTCATGATACCTGTCGATATTATCGATTTCATCAAATTTAAGATCGAACAGTCGGGAGGCCACTTCAAAGACACCGTCGATCACTTGTTCCAGCTTGAAATACGGTTTGAGTTTCTCGTCATCTATTCTGAAGAGTTCCTGTTTGAGTTTTTCTGAATAATAGGCGCTATCCCACTTCTGGAGTTTATCGATATCATCGCGCTTTCGGGCAAAATTTGACAACTGATCGAATTCGCTATCGGCAGCCGGCTTGGCTTTTGCAAGCAATTCTTCAAGGAAGGTCTTGACCCTGCCTGGGCGTTTTGCCATACGCTCTTCCAGAACAAAATGTGAATGATTTTCAAAACCTAATAATCTGGCCCGATTGAAACGCAGGTTGGCAATCCGCAAAACCAATTCTCTGTTGTCATTTGCATCACCCTTATATCCTCTGCTTCCGAAGGCAAGAGCTATTTTTTTTCTTTGTTCTCGCTTATCGGTGTAAGTAATAAATGGCACATAGCTCGGATAGTGGAGCGTAAAGATCCAACCATCTTTTCCCTTGGATTTCGCCAACTGACTGGCTGTTTCAACTGCAGATTCAGGGATGCCGGCTATGTCTTCTTCGTTTTCCAGATGTAATTCAAACGCATTGGTGTCTGCCAGAACATGTTCACCAAAACTCAGTTTTAATTTTCCCAGTTCTTTATCGATCTCGCGAAGCTCGGCTTTATCTGTATCGCAGAGATTAGCGCCATTTCTTACGAATGCTTTGTATTTCCTGTCCAATAGTGTTTTCTGTTCCTTATCCAGGTTGAGTTTGTCCTGTTGTTCAAATACCGATCGAACACGCGCAAATAGTTTTTCATTAAGCAGTATATCGTTGCTAAATTCGGATAACAGCGGGGACACCTCCTGCGCAACAGCTTGAATCGCATCGTTGGTCTCTGCCGAATTCAGGTTGAAAAAAATACTGGAGATCCTATCCAACCGTTCCGCTGCAAAATCCAAAGCTGCAACCGTATTTTGAAAATCCGGGGTTTCTTTTGAATCAGCTATCGCATCGATCTCAGATTTGCCTTCTGCAATGGCATTTTTGAAAGCCGGAAGGAAATCATCAGCTGAAATTTTAGAAAAAGGAACCGTATCGTAGGGTGTTTCAAATGGATAATCGAGAATGTTCATATTTAATGATTTGTAAAGAATTTAATAATAATCGGATTACAAATAGGAAGGCGTAGTAAGTGTTTTCTTTCGAGTCAATAGCAGTTATTAATTTTAATTAACAATTGATTTTCAGTTAGTTAATTTTTAATTACTTTCGTCCTGAATTTTTCATGGAGTTACTCAAACTCTTTAAAAAATGGTTGATTAATAGCAATTATAAAACCTCGGTTCTAAATCGAGGTTTTATTTTTTCAGGGCCTTTGAGGCCTGATCAACCTTTGATTTCAGTCCTTCTTTGAAGAGTACGATCTTGTCCAGCACGCATGAATCCTGAGCGCCAATGATCTGAGCGGCAAGAATTCCAGCATTTTTGGCTCCGTCGAGGGCAACAGTTGCAACTGGTACCCCGGCCGGCATCTGAAGGATCGAAAGCACCGAGTCCCAGCCATCTATGGAGTTTCTAGATTTTACAGGAACTCCAATGACTGGCAATGGAGAGAGCGATGCGATCATTCCGGGTAGATGGGCTGCCCCTCCGGCACCCGCGATAATTACCTGAATACCATGTTTATGAGCATTTTTTCCATACGCGAACATCTTATCGGGAGTGCGATGGGCTGAGACGATATCAACCTCGACTTCAATATCAAAACTCTTCAATACATCAATAGCATCTTGCATCACCGGTAGGTCGCTATCGCTACCCATTATAATTCCAACCTTTGCCATATTATGTGCTTTTTACTTTTATAGTTTTTTTCACTTGTTCTGCTATCACCCTTGCTGCTGAAACATCGGTATTTATAATTGTCACATGTCCCATTTTTCTGAAAGGCCGGGTTTCCTTCTTACCATAAATATGAGGGGTCACTCCTTCCAGATCGAGGATGGCGTCTATATTTTGATAAATGGCATCGCCCGTATGACCGGGTTCTCCAACCAGATTTACCATTACCCCGGCTACATAATTTGATGCCTTTCCAAGCGGGAGGCCCAGTATAGCTCTGAGATGCTGCTCAAACTGAGAGGTAAAACAGGATTCTATGGTGTGATGCCCCGAATTGTGTGGCCTTGGTGCAACCTCGTTGATCAGGATCTCATCATCCTGAGTTTGAAACATTTCAACAGCTAACAAACCTACGTGTTCAAATGCTGCCGAGGCCTTAAGAGCAATCAATTCAGCTTTTGCAGCAACTTCTTTGCTAATACGCGCAGGGCATATAACATATTCTACCTGATTGGCTTCGGGATGAAACTCCATTTCAACAACAGGAAAGGCGGCTACCTCAGCTGAAGCTGAACGTGCAACTATTACCGCTAACTCTTTTTTGAAATTGACCAGTTCCTCGACTATACATTCCACATTTGGAAGTTGTTGGAAATCGTCGTCATTTCGCACAATCTTCACTCCGCGTCCGTCATAGCCAAATTTTGCACTCTTCCAAACAAAAGGATATTCAACTATTGTATTGGTCATTGCCGCTTCAAGTTCGGCCTTATAACCAAAACGCGAGAAATCGGCTGTTGGGAGGTTGTGATCTACATAAAACAATTTTTGTTTCGCCTTGCTTTGGACGACCTCAAGGGTCTGGCCACTGGGGTAAACCGTAATTCCCTCTTTTTCCAGCTTTTTCAAGGCTTGCACATTCACGTTTTCTATCTCAATCGTGAGGACATCAACCTGTTTACCAAAATTATAAACGGTGTCGAAATCCATAAGATCACCAACTTGAAAATGATGACTTCCAATTTTACAAGGAGCTTGCGGACTAGGATCGAGGACAAATGTCTGAATATCCCATTTTCTCGTTTCGGTCAGCATCATTTTTCCCAATTGTCCGCCACCCAGAATTCCCAATTTAAAATCTGATGAAAAATATTCCATTTTTAGCCCGATAAAGGTTCTGCAAAAATACATTTTAATATGGAAAAGGAATCGAAAAACAAGCTTCAAATCGTGGCATTTGCCTTAACAATTGATTATCTTTGCATCCTCAGAAGGAGAACAGGGTGATTAAACTTCATGACAAATATTTTAAGCCGTTTATCTCGGCCGAAGAAATAGACGATGCAGTTTCAAGACTTGCTGATGAGATTGCGAATGATCTCGGGGATGAAATACCTGTTTTTGTGGGTATTTTGAATGGCTCGTTCATGTTTACAAGCGATTTCGTCAAGAAATATCCTAAGCCATGTGAGGTTACTTTTATAAAGCTGGCGTCCTATGAAGGATTAAAATCTTCTGACGATATCCAACGCTTGATCGGTATCACACAGGATTTAACCGACAGAACGGTTGTTGTACTGGAAGACATTATAGATTCGGGCCGAACCATGCATGAGGTGCATCGTATCTTTAAAAACGAAAAGGTTAAAGATCTCAAGATCGCAACCATGTTCTTCAAACCGGAATCGTACAAAAAGGATTTCAAATTACATTATGTGGGCATTGAGATCCCTGACAGATTCATTGTGGGTTATGGTTTAGACTATAACGGCCTCGGACGCGATATACCCGAGGTATATCAGATTAAAACGACTCAACATATGACAAATTTAGTTTTGTTTGGTCCCCCTGGAGCGGGCAAAGGTACGCAGGCAGATTTTTTAAAAGTACAATACGATCTCGTCCATATTTCCACAGGAGATGTATTCCGATATAACATTAAGAATGAAACGGCCCTGGGCATGATGGCCAAATCTTATATGGATAAAGGAGAGCTGGTGCCCGATCAGCTTACAATTGATATGTTGAATGCCGAAGTGGAGAAGAATGCAGATGCCAAAGGATTTATTTTCGATGGTTTTCCCAGAACTTCATCCCAGGCTGAGGCATTGGATGAGCTCATGCGCTCAAAGGATTCTGAGATCAATGCTATGATCGCTTTGGAGGTTGATGACGATGTTCTTGTAAAAAGACTGCTCGAACGAGGAAAGACCAGCGGCCGGGCCGATGATGCCAATGAAGACATCATAAGAAACCGAATAAAGGAATATTACGAAAAAACCGCTATCCTTAAGAATTACTATTCTCAGCAAGACAAATACTATGGTGTTGACGGGGTGGGTTCCATCGATGAGGTCACAACCCGATTGAGCAAGGTGATCGATTCCCTTTAAGCCCGATCAGCTTAATAATTTTTTTAGATTCTCGCTATAATGACTGAAGGCAATTTTGTCGATTATGTTAAGATATATGTCTGTTCCGGAAATGGCGGAAAAGGATCAACTCACCTGCGCCGTGAGAAATTTGTCCCCAAAGGCGGGCCAGATGGCGGAGATGGTGGTCGCGGCGCCCATGTTATACTCAGGGGAAAATCTAACCTTTGGACCCTTTATCACCTGAAATTCAAGAAGCACTTCAAAGGCGAAAAAGGCGGTGATGGAAGTAAACAAAGAAGTACAGGCGCCAATGGCAAGGACGTTTTCATTGATGTGCCTCTGGGCACAGTGATCAAATCTACCGAAACAGGTGAGGTATTATTTGAAATTACCGATGATGGTCAGGAAGTAATTGCTGCCGAAGGCGGTAAGGGCGGCTTGGGTAACTGGCATTTTAAAAGTGCCACAAATCAAACACCGAGATATGCCCAACCGGGTCTTAGTGGAGAAGAATTAAATATCACCCTCGAATTAAAAGTTCTGGCAGATGTGGGCCTGGTTGGATTTCCAAATGCAGGAAAGTCAACACTCTTATCGGTTTTAACTGCCGCTAAGCCCAAAATAGCCGATTACGAATTCACAACTCTTAAACCCAATCTGGGAATTGTTGATTACCGGGATTATCAATCCTTCGTCATGGCAGACATTCCGGGTATTATTGAGGGTGCTGCTGAAGGCAAAGGTCTGGGACATCATTTTCTGAGACATATAGAGCGAAATGCCGTACTGTTGTTTTTGATTCCAGCTGATGCCGATGATATTGCAAAACAATACGAAATCCTCCTTGATGAACTCCGGCGGTATAATCCCGAAATGCTTGATAAGGAACGTCTGGTGGCAATTTCTAAATGCGATATGCTCGATGAAGAACTCATGAAGGAACTGAGCGAAGAACTCGACAACACCCTTAACATAGCATATATTTTTATCTCTTCGGTTAGCGGGCTTGGCCTAATGAAGTTAAAGGACAAGCTATGGGCCATGCTCAACAACTAAACGGGTCATATTTATTATCAGATGGTGTATCTTTGTTGGAAATTATGAGCTATGAAAATAGTAAGATATTTGCTGTTATTCGTTTGTTTTTCCTGTGCTACCATAAATGTGGAATATGATTATGATCGTACAGTAGACTTTCATGAATACAGTACGTATAATTATTACTCTGACCTTGATACAGGCCTGAGCGAACTCGATTCCAGACGTCTTTTGAATATCTTTGATGAGGTCATGGCCAGCAAGGGAATGAAATTGTCTGCAGACCCTGATTTCTTCGTCAATATCAGCAGTTTTGAATATGATGATCCTTCAGGGGGAACCGTTGGCGTTGGCGTTGGCGGTACAGGTAGAAATGTTGGTGGAGGAATTACTGTGGGATTACCTGTTCAGGGATCCCGGTATTCCAGGCAAATTCGCTTTGATTTTATCGATGAGAATGGACGTGGACTGTTTTGGCAGGCTGTTAGTGAAAGTAAATTCCATCCTGATGCTTCTCCCGAAGCACGTGAGATGAATTTACGGGCCATTATAGATAAGGTATTAATAGCCTATCCGCCTCAAAAGTGAACTATTCGGCATCCTGCTTACAATAAAAGATTCAATATTTCATTTATCTTTTGGAAAGCGTAATTTTGCGATTACAATATTTGTTATGAAAAAAGCCCTGATTATATTTCTTCTGCCATTTATAGGATTTGCGCAGTCTATTGTGACCGATGTGAATCGATTGTTTGAAGAACGTAAATATGTCCAGGCCCAACGCTTACTTTTAGATTATGTAGCTGAAAATCCTGAGGATATCAAAGCTATAGAATTGTTGGGCGATGCATATGGCTTTCTTAAAAACTGGGATAAAGCCGTTTCCTGCTACAAAGAACTGGTTAATTCGAACGATTTAAACGCTGATTTTCATTATAAGTACGGCGGAGCCCTGGGAATGAAAGCCTTAACCGCGAATAGAATAAGGGCGCTCGGCCTAGTAGGATCGATAAAAAAAGCATTTCACACATCTGCTCGACTCGATCCCAATCATATTGAGGCTCGATGGGCACTTGTCGAACTATATATGCAATTGCCCGGTATTATCGGAGGAAGTAAAAAGAAAGCTCTACAATATGCTGAGGAGCTTCAGGAATTGTCTCCGGTCGACGGATATTTGGCCAAGGGTTATGTTTATGAGTATGACGATGAACCGGATAAGGCAGAATACAATTACAAGCGAGCGGTTGAAGTTGGAGGATCGATCACCTGTTTTGATAAACTCACCGCGTTTTACGAAAACAATAACATGCCCGACCAGGCAATCGCTAATATTGAAAAGGCATCTCAAAAACACCAACGAAATATTCTGCATTACCAGTTGGGCAAGGTTTCTGCAGATTACAACATTCAACTAGATAAGGGTGAACGCTGTTTAAGAACCTTTATCAGTAATCACTCTTCAAAAGATGGGGTTCCGGTTGAATGGGCCTATTATCGACTGGCTCAGATATCTAAACATCGCCAGAATAAAACCGAGGCATTGAAATGGATAGATAAAGCACTGCAGCAACGGTCAGACTTCAAACAGGCTATTCAGGAAAAACAAACTATTCAGGCCCTGTAATTAAAATCACATCGTCTTCACCCTTTAACTAGCCTATGCTAAATAATTGTTAATATTTCAAAATTAACAGTAATACTATTATATTTGCAATCAAAATATTTAATAATGATAAATTTACTATCAAATTTAAAGATTCAAGTACCCGATAAGATCTACATCAAAGATCCTGAGTCCTCAAAATTGGGTATGCGCATCATTGAAGACGGCATTAAATTGATCGATGAAGTCGGTTTTGATGATTTTACCTTTAAGAAACTCGGGAGCCGAATTGGTTCTAATGAGAGTTCTATATACAGGTATTTTGAGAATAAGCATAAGCTCTTGCTTTACCTTACATCCTGGTACTGGGGTTGGATAGAGTATCAAATGGTTTTCGCAACTCACAGTATTGAAGACAAGCGGCAGAAGCTCATCAGGGCCATTGAAATGGTGACAAGGGAAGTTGAACGGGATTTGACCATTACCCATATCGATGAGGTAGCGTTAAACAGGATCGTTATAAACGAGTATTCCAAGTCATACCTGACCAAAGAGGTTGATAATGCGAACAAAGAAGGGTATTTTGTTATTTACAAACGTCTTGTAAGCCGGATTAGGGATATGATTCTGGCTTTAAATCCCAAATATCCGTTTCCCTCGAGTCTGGCGAGTACGATAATTGAAGGGTCATTGCACCAGCATTTTCTCAAAGATCATTTCCAGTCGATTACAGATTGTAATAAAACAGTTACCCCAATGGGTTTCTTTACAGATTTAACCATCAAAAGTATTGAAGCATGAAGCCTGTAAAACTTACACCCTGGCAAAGATTTGTCGGGATTATACAGCTTGAAAAAAGAGATATCCTTCAGGTGTTCTATTATGCAATTTTCTCAGGTTTGGTAGCGCTGACCTTACCCTTGGGCATACAGGCCATTATCAATCTCATTCAGGGTGCGCAAATATCAACCTCATGGATAGTTTTGGTGATTGTAGTAACCATAGGTGTCGCATTTGCTGGCTTATTACAAATCATGCAGCTCAGGATTATCGAGACCATTCAGCAACGGATCTTTACCAGGGCATCATTCGAATTTACCTATCGTTTCCCCAAGATAAAAATGATGCAATTGCGCAATTATTACCCGCCGGAGCTGGCAAACCGATTTTTTGATACCTTGAGCGTTCAGAAAGGCCTTTCGAAGATTTTGATAGATGTGCCGGCGGCCGGTCTGCAGGTGGTATTCGCCTTGATTTTACTGTCCTTTTACCATCCCTTTTTCATTATTTTCGGGATACTGTTACTCTTGCTTATATACCTGGTATTTAAGTTCACTGCCAGAAAGGGGATGCAGACCAGTCTTGCAGAGTCGAGGAACAAGTATAAGGTGGCCCACTGGATACAAGAGGTAGCACGTGCTGTAATAAGTTTCAAACTCTCAGGAAAAACCAATCTGGCTGTGGCCAAAAACGATGAATTGGTCAGTGATTATTTAGATGCACGTGAAAGCCATTTTCGCATACTGATGCTTCAGTTTACGCAGATGATAGCCTTTAAGGTTGTTGCTACCGCTGGCCTCTTGATAATCGGAGGGGCGCTGGTTCTAAGCCAGGAAATGAAT